>JAAZVJ010000192.1 GCA_018623675.1 Synechococcus sp. HW_metabat.54
GAATTTCCAGGGTCGCCTCACGCTGGTGATTGGCGAAAACGGCCGTGATCTCGCTACTCAGTTGGGTTTTTCCACCGTGAGCCCACTACTGAAAACGGGCAATTGGATCGGCCCCGTGTTGGTGGCCGCGGCGGAGGCGCAGGTCAAGCAACTGGTGTTGTTTGGCTATCAGGGCAAATTGCTCAAGCTGGCTGGGGGCATCTTCCATACCCATCACCATCTCGCTGATGGACGCCTGGAGGTGCTCACGGCGCTGGCGGTGGACTTGGGATTGCCCTTGGACCTACTGCAGATGTTGCGTCAGGCCCCATCGGTCGAGGCGGCCCTCGAGGCACTGCAGGAACGCAATTCAGAGCAGGCCGATGCCTTGAGGCGGCGAATGGCTGTTGCGGTGGAGAGCCGTGCCCAGGCGTATCTGAAGCGTTACGGCAATTGGTCTCTGCAGCTGGGATGTGTGCTCTTCGATCGCTCCCGCATGCGCCGATGGTGCGGCGATACAGGAGCCGCTTTGTTGGAGACCTGGGGTCAGGTCCTCTGAACCCCCTTCTCTACGCTGATGGATTGATGGTCGTTTGCCCGCGATCTCTCCAGTAGCGATGTCACAAACTCAGCCTGACGGCCAGCGCAAGCCGGCAATCGTCATTCTTGATTTCGGTTCGCAGTACTCCGAGCTGATTGCCCGACGGGTGCGGGAAACCGAGGTCTTTTCCCTGGTGCTCGGCTACAGCACGTCGGCAGAAGAGCTGCGAGAGATGGCGCCGGCGGGAATCATCCTCAGTGGTGGTCCTAGTTCTGTCTACGCAGAAGGAGCTCCCCTTTGTGATCCAGAGATCTGGAACCTAGGCATCCCTGTGCTGGGGGTTTGCTACGGCATGCAGCTGATGGTGCAGCAACTGGGCGGCGTGGTGGAAGCCGCCACCGGTAAGGCCGAATACGGCAAAGCTCCCCTGGAGGTGGACGACCCCACGGATCTGCTCACCAACGTCGACAACGGCTCCACGATGTGGATGAGCCATGGCGATTCGGTGAAGGCCTTGCCTGACGGCTTTGTTCGCCTTGCCCACACCGCGAACACCCCTGAAGCGGCTGTTGCTGACCACAACCGCAAGCTTTATGGCGTGCAGTTCCATCCAGAGGTGGTGCATTCCACCTGTGGCATGGCCCTCATCCGCAATTTCGTGTATCACATCTGCGGTTGTGAGCCCGATTGGACCACCGACGCCTTCATTGAGGAGGCGGTGGCCCTTGTACGGGAACAGGTGGGCGACAAGCGAGTGCTGCTGGCCCTGTCCGGCGGTGTGGACTCGTCCACCCTTGCCTTCCTGCTCAAGAAGGCGATCGGTGATCAGCTCACCTGCATGTTTATCGATCAGGGCTTCATGCGGAAGGGGGAGCCCGAGTTCCTGATGGACTTCTTTGATCGCAAGTTCAACATCCACGTTGAATACATCAATGCCCGTCAGCGCTTCCTGGAGAAGCTCAACGGCATCACCGATCCAGAGGAGAAGCGCAAGATCATCGGCACGGAATTCATCCGTGTGTTCGAAGAGGAAAGCAAGCGTCTCGGACCGTTTGATTACCTCGCTCAGGGCACCCTCTATCCCGATGTGATCGAGAGCGCGGGCACCAACGTGGATCCCAAGACCGGTGAACGGGTCGCGGTGAAGATCAAGAGCCATCACAACGTGGGTGGCTTACCCAAGGATCTGCAGTTCAAGCTGGTGGAGCCGCTGCGCAAGCTGTTCAAAGACGAGGTGCGCAAGGTGGGCCGCAACCTTGGTCTCCCCGAGGAGATCGTGCGTCGTCATCCCTTCCCTGGGCCTGGTCTGGCCATTCGCATCCTGGGTGAGGTCACCGACGAAAAGCTGGATTGTCTGCGCGATGCCGATCTGATCGTGCGCGAGGAGATCAAAGAGGCAGGCCTCTATCACGACATCTGGCAGGCCTTTGCCGTGTTGCTTCCCGTGCGCTCGGTGGGCGTGATGGGCGATAAGCGCACGTATGCCTGGCCGATTGTGTTGCGCTGTGTCTCCAGTGAGGACGGCATGACCGCCGACTGGTCGCGTCTGCCGGCCGACCTGCTCGAGAAGATCTCCAACCGCATCGTCAACGAGGTGAAGGGGGTGAACCGCGTGGTGCTCGACATCACCAGCAAGCCGCCCGGCACGATCGAGTGGGAATAGTGCATCTGGGGGCTGGTGGGTCGTCGGCGTCGCCGATACCCTGAGCCCCCGGCTCGAAGTATTTGTGACCGCCGCCCAAGAGCAGAATCAGCAGTTGCAGCGCCGCCTGCAGCAAGACAGCATCCAGCTGGCGGGCAAAACCATCTACATCAACCCGTTTCTCTACTGGCGGCGCTTTGACAGCAACACCGACCGTTGGTTGAGGGAACCTGGTCAGCTGACGGAGGAGCAAATCCGCCAGAACCGGAGCCGTTTCTATCCCGAGTTGGCTTGGGATCTGCTCGATGACGAGGCCCGTCAGGTCAAGGATGGTGCTGTTGAGATGTTCCTCAAAAGTCTTGAGCTGATCAGCACCTTTCATCCAGAGCTCAGCTCCGGTCAACTGCTGGAGGTGGAGCGCAAGATGGCGATCACCAAGAAGCGGTCGTTTGAGCGTTGGGTTGAGAAATCCTTTCGCCGTCGCTCCAAGCTGGAGAACCGTGAGCGTCGTCGTTTTGCCCGGGATCGCTTCCTTCGGGGTTGGAGCGAGTGGCTGGCCCAGGAGACCACCCACCAAGCGATCGTGCCGATCCTGGCTCTCCTTGTTCTCAGTGCTGTGACCGGTTGGTCGCTGGGTGCCCGTCAGGCTGCATGCCCAACGCTTGTGCTGCCATCCGAGCAGACTGGGATTCGCTGACGTCCGCTCCGATGGCTGAGAACAGACCGTTTGATGCGCTCCGGCTCACCTTGATGCAGGACGTGCTTCCAGTTGGGCTGGCCATGGTGGAGCGGGTGCGCAAGGGAGGTGCCGCCAAGGTCGTGGAAACATTCACCGCCTCTGCGGATCCGTTGGGCGACCTCCGCGACGAAGGTGCACCAGCTGCGCAAGTGGTGCGTGAGCGCCTCGATCAAGTCAGTCCTGGACTCGGCAATCCCGTCATTCAGGTGGATGTGGATGTGGATCCCGCGCCTGAGACACCTCCGTCAATGACGACGGCTTCTGACGCTGATGATGCGTTGCCCGTGGTTCTCGCCAGGATTGAAAGCAGGCTGGAGC
>JAAZVJ010000193.1 GCA_018623675.1 Synechococcus sp. HW_metabat.54
GCTCCGCCTCCAATGCCTCCAGATCCATCAGCTCCTGCACCTGACGGCCCAGGGTGATCTCCTGCTGATGACTCAACAACGGCACACGCCCGATGTCGCGCAGATACGAACGCACAAGGTCGACCTCGGCGACCACAGAACGGGATCCCACGGACCGACGGGATTTCGTAGGGGTTGCGGGGGCTGCAGCTACAGCAGTCGCGACGACCATGAGCGCTCCTTTGCGTTATGTAAAGCGTACTCCTAAAGAAGTGTAAACACACTCTCAGGAACGCCTCAAACCCGGAGATTGAGTAAAAATCCCTAGTCGCTTTTCACTAGGCGGCCGGCGGGAGGTGCTGCAACAGCCAATGGGCCGTGCGCAGGTAAATGAACACCCCAGCCACGTCCGTGGCCGTCGTGATGAACGGGGCCGACATCAACGCCGGATCCAGCCCCATGCGGTTGAACAGCAACGGCAGAGCCGCTCCAGCAGTGGCCGCCAAGGTGGTGATGGCCATCAAGCTGATGCCCACAGCCGTTCCGACCAGCGCCCCATCAGGCCCTGCTTGGAACCAAGCGAACGGAACCACCAACACCAACATCAGCAAGCCGAGCAGGGCTCCGGCAATGGCCTCACGGGCCACGGCTTGCACAGGCCCTAAGGCCTGAATCCGCTGCGTACTTAAACCGCGAATCACCACCGTGGAGCTCTGGGCTCCCACATTTCCGCCGGTGCCAATCAACAACGGGATAAACGCCGCCAGCAGCACCACATCTTTCAAAACACCGCCGTTCATGGCGATCACCTGGGTTGTGAAGCCATTGGCAACCACCAGAACGGCCAACCAGACCACACGCCGCCGCGCGACGGTAAACAGATTGCTCTGGAAGTAATCGTCTTCATCACCGGCCTGCACAGCGCCTGCTGCGTAGATGTCGCGGGTGGCCTCCTGCTCGATCACGTCGATCACGTCATCGACGGTCACGATCCCCACCAGCCGTTGCTCCCGGTCGACCACCGGCACGGCCAAAAAGTCGTAACGCTGGATCGCCCGTGCCACCTCCTCCTGATCCGTGTCCGTACCGACACTGACCACATCACGGGTCATCACATCCCCAACGCGATCGTCGGGATCAGCGGTCACCAGATCGCGCAGCGAGAGAATGCCGGTGAGATGGCGCTGGCCATCAGTGACATAGAGGCTGTAGATGGTTTCTGTGTCGCGGGCGCGACGACGCACGATCGTGAGCGCCTGCGCCGCACTGTGAAACTCCTTGAGATCAATAAATTCGGTCGTCATCAAGCGACCGGCGGTTTCGGCTTCGTACCCCAACAGCTGAGCCGTCACCCGACGCTCGGCAGGGCTTAGCTCGGCAAGAAGCCGGCGCACCACCTTGGCCGGCAGCTCATCGAATAAACGCACCCGATCGTCGGGCGACATCTCCTCCACAAGCTCCAACACCTCACCAGAGCGCAACCGCTCCAGCAAGCTTTGTTGAACCGTTGGGTCGAGGTATTCGTAAACCTCAATGGCCTCGTCTTTGTTAAGGAGGCGAAATGCCAGTGCCTGAAGCGTGCGGGGCAAACTGCCGATCGCTTCAGCGATGTCCACCGGCTGGACGGGCTCCAGCAGCAACTTGACGGCGTCGTAATTGCCCGCCGTCAGCATCGTCTCAAGCTGCTGGGTCACCACGGACGCGACCACCCCGGTTGCCTCGTCCATCGGCCTGTGGTCTGGGCTTGCACAGTGTATGGCCCATGCCGGCAGCCGACAGTGTCCGGCTAGGGTCTGCGCTCTTCTCAACAGGACCATGGCCCCGAGCGTCAACGGTGTGACGGTGCGCAGCGCCGACGGCAGCGACAAGAGCCTGGGCGACTACGCCGGCAACGTTCTGCTGATCGTGAACGTGGCCAGCCGCTGCGGCTTCACCAAGCAGTACGCCGGACTGGAAGCACTCAACCAAAGCTATGGGGCTAAGGGCCTGAAAGTGCTCGGATTCCCCTGCAACGACTTCGGCGCCCAAGAGCCAGGCACCCTCGACGAAATCAAAACGTTCTGTTCCACCACCTACGGCGCCAGCTTCGAGCTGTTCGACAAGGTGCACGCCAAGGGCAGCACCACCGAGCCCTACACCACCCTCAATCAGATGGCCCCCGCCGGTGATGTGGAGTGGAACTTTGAAAAGTTTCTCGTGGGCAAAGACGGCGCTGTGATCGCCCGCTACAAGAGCGGCGTGGATCCCGAATCAGCCGAACTGAAAACAGCCATCGAGGCAGCACTGGCTGCCTGAACCAATGGCGTTGCTTGCGCCTTAGGGCTTCGCGGCGGGTCTCTGCAGGGCCCGCCCAAGCCCAAAACCCGCTGCTGCGGCCCCCAAGCCCAAGCCCAGGGTGAGACCGATCAACCCCAGAGCTGCAGCCCAGTGACCATCAGCCATGAACTTGACGCTGTTCACCATCCAGCTGCTGAAGGTGGTGAGTGACCCACAGAAGCCGATACCGATCAACAACTGACGTCGCGGCCGCGTCGGCAACCCGGCCAGCACTCCCAAAAGCAGGGCTCCAGCCACATTGGCCATCAGATCCTGATCGGCCCAATGCACCCCAAGCTGCCAACGCAGCACTGCTCCCGGTACGGCTCCACAGGCCACCAAGGCCAATTCAGCAAACTCACGGCCCAGGCTGGGTGATGACTGCGAAGCTGGCATCACAAAGCTCCCAACTGGTATCCAGCGGCAGCCACCAAAAGACCACCAACAATCGAACCCACCGTCAACACCAGAAACTGCAGCCACTGGTGCTGACGCAGCGTGTTCAGCAACTCCACCGCAAACGTTGAGAAGGTGCTGAGACTGCCGAAGAAACCCGTGGCAATCATCAGCATCAACAAGCCTGAACCGCCAGCGGCGGAGCACTTACCGCTCTGATCCAATCCAGCCACCACCCCTAACCCAAAAGCAGCCACCAAATTCACGCCAAAGGTTCCCCAGTGCTTGCGTGGCACCACCGGCTCAAAGTGATTTACCACCCGCAACCGCAACCAAGCGCCAGGGATGGCGCCAAGGCCGATGAAAACCACCTGACGCAACGTGAGCATCAGGCCGTCAGCCATGAACCCAACCCCTCTGCACTTCTGCTGGGTGCTCGGTGCCAGCCGTGGACGCCACCTGAACCTGAAACCATTCATCACCGTTGTCGGAACGCCAACGACGCAAGACACGCAGGGGCGTGCCGA
>JAAZVJ010000018.1 GCA_018623675.1 Synechococcus sp. HW_metabat.54
GGGGATTGCCGCTGTAGGAAGCGTCAAACGCCACCTCACCGCCGATGGTGGGAACGCCCACGCAATTGCCGTAGTGCGAGATGCCGGCCACCACGCCTTCCACCAGACCACGAGTGGCAGGTGCCTCTAGCGGACCGAAACGCAGGGCATTCAGCAACGCGATCGGGCGGGCACCCATGGTGAAGATGTCCCGCAAAATTCCGCCAACACCCGTTGCTGCACCTTGGAAAGGCTCAACGGCAGAAGGGTGATTGTGGCTCTCAATTTTGAACGCGAGCCGATGACCTTCGCCCAGATCCACCACGCCGGCGTTCTCGCCCGGACCCACCAAGATGCGTGGGCCTTCCGTGGGAAATCCACTGAGCAAGGGGCGCGAATTTCGATAGCAGCAGTGCTCTGACCACATCACGCCAAACATGCCCAGCTCAGCGCGATTGGGATCACGGCCCAGTCGGCGCTGAATTTCCTGGTAATCGTTTTGGGTGAGTCCCTCCTGGCGGAGAGCAGCAGCCACATCAAACGGCTTCGCCGAATCAGAGGACTGGGCCACGGAAGGAGAGATCAGCTTCTCCCAGTGTTGCCGACAGCGGTCTCAGACCCAGGGATCAGGATCGAAATCTGAGCGTTGATCAGGATTCCGGCGCTGCTGGCCCGGACGCTGACGCTCTTGCGGAGAGGACAATTCGTCGGTCCAGTCGGGCTCATCCCAACCATCGAGGGGGTCATCGAAGTCGACATCATCCGGCCGGCCATCCGGATCAGCTTCATTGCGCCAGTCCTGCGCCTCTTCAGGATCATGAGATGGGCGGTGGGCGGTTTCATCCCAGGGAGGCTCTTCCAGCCAACCCTCGAGGCGTTCACCTGCCCGGTCACCCATCTGCTGGATCTGTTCACGCCAAGAGCGGGATTGGCGCAGAAAATCCTGACGAACACTGGATCGCGCCAGCGGCAGTTCATCCAGGTCAGACAAGCCTGTGGAGACCAAACCTGGTTGTTGATCCACGATTCGATCAGGGGTTAAGCGCCAACGGCTGCTTCCAGGTAATCGAGGATCGCTCCGTGAAACGAGGTAATGAAGGATCTGACCAGTGGAAGGAACAAAGGTGAGGTCAGCGATTTGGCCGAGTCGATCGCCATGGCAATCGAGCAAATCGGCATCGATGAGCGTTGGTAAGCGCTCCAAGGTGACCTGATCCGTCGTGGCAGGTGGTCCCTTCACAAACACCTCTTGATCAGCCATCCCACGGCACTGATCCAACCGCCAGACATCACGGCTATTGCGTAAAGCCGATGGACGACTGACCCAACCCAGGAGCCGATGCACGGGAGGGTGCATCCAAGCCATCACCCCAGGGCCATGGTCGAGACCCTGATCACAGCGCACCCGATGGTGCAAGAGATCACTCAGCAGAACCTGGTCGGGAAGCGCCACAGGACCGGTCGATGCAAACGATCAATTACGAATCTGCACGGGCATCACCAAATAGGTGAAACCAGAGGCGTCATCCGCAGCCGTAAGGATGGCTGGAGTGGTGGGAGCGTTGCACTGCAAACAGATGCGATCGGCATCCATCGCCTTCAGACCATCCAACACGTAACGCACGTTGAAAGCGATTTGCATGGCCTCACCAGTGAGGGTGGCCGGCAAGGATTCAGACCCGCTGCCGACGTCTTGAGCATCCGCACTGATTTGCACGAGACCAGCGGTCGGATCACTACTGATACGCACAACATTGTTGTGTTGATCAGCCAGCACAGCGACCCGCTCCAGGGCAGCCATGAAAGGCCGCCGTTCCAGGTTGAACGTGCGGGTAAACCCGTCAGGAATCAACTGGCGATAGTTGGGATAGGTGCCTTCCAGGGTGCGACTGGTCACCATCTGATCAGCGGCAAGCACCACCACCTGACCACGGTCATAGAAGAGGGTGACAGGGTCATCACCTTTCCAGCCAGCAATCAGACGCTCCACCTCTCGTAAGGAGCGGGCAGGCAACGTCACGGCCAAAACTCCTTCCTCGCCGGACAGGCTGTCGGACGATTCCCCAGTGCTGGGGTCATCTTGGAGAGCATCCTTGACCGCCAACACAGCCAAGCGATGACCATCTGTGGACGCCGCCTCGAGGTTGCGACCGGCAAAACGCAAATGCACGCCGGTTAAGAGCTGCTTGGCTTCATCCGCACTGCTGGCAAACAGCGTGCCGCGTAAGGCATGCACCAACGACGTTGCATCCACCCGCAGGGCGGTGCCGTTTTCCACCAGAGGAAGATCGGGGAATTCATCTGCAGGCATCGCCCGCATTTGGTAGCTGCCGCTGTGGCTGGTGAGTTCCACTTGCTCACCGGCCTCATCGGTCGCCAGGGTGATTGGGGAATCGGCAGAGAGGCGCGACACAATCTCACCCAGCAAACGCGCTGGGAGGGTCACAGCACCGCTGGTTTCAACAGACGCAGTGAATGACGTCTGGATACCGAGATTGAGATCGAAGCCCGTCAGGCTGAGCCGGCCTGTGCCTGCATCAGCGGTCAACAACACGTTGGCCAACACGGGATGGGTAGGGCGCGATGCCACAGCACGACTCACGAGCTGCAGTGATGCGTTGAGCTCCGATTGGGAACAGACCAGTTTCATGGGGTCAACGTCCCGACCATGTGTCCTGAAGGCCCCCCACGGTTTCACAGGCTGGGGAGATGTGCAACGGCAAAGGCGGTCAACTTGGTCCGTTTCGGTTCTCGGGTTTTAGAAGTTCTTTAAAACCAAATCAAACAGCCGTAATAGGGGCTGGGGAATGGGTGGAAAACCTTTTCAACCCTTTTCACCACTTGGGTTTTTGCTTTCACAGGGTTGGGGAATCCAATCCACGCAGTGAGGACAACATCGAACATCCCACAGGTTCCACAGCCTGGGGGAAACGAGGGTTGGGGTGGAAGTGGAAGTTGTGGTCAGTTTTCCACCGTTTTTATCCCCAGTTGTTGCCCTTGTTCCGCAGCCGCTTTGTCAATTGGTTGGCTGGTTTTGCCACAAAAAAGCCCCCGCAGAGCGGAGGCATAGGCATCGGGTGGGCCGAAGGTTTAGAAGCCCATCACCTTGGCGACTGTTCCGAGCTCAGGAGCCAGATCGGTATGGAAGGCGGCGTCGTTGTTCTGAATGGCGCAGTCGGGGTCTTTGAGACCGTTGCCGGTCAAGACACACACGATGGTGGAGCCTGCGGGCACTTCGTCTTTGCGTTTGAGCAGACCTGCCACTGAGGCCGCACTGGCGGGTTCGCAGAAGATTCCCTCTTCTCCACCGAGCAATTTGTAGGCCTCGATGATTTCGGCATCGGTGACATCCAGGAAGGCGCCGTTGCTGGCTTCCCGGGCGGCCATGGCTTTCTCCCGGTTCACGGGGTTGCCGATGCGAATCGCCGTGGCAATGGTGTTGGGGTCTTCCACGGTGGTGTTGTTCACCAATGGGGCTGACCCGCTGGCTTGGAACCCCATCATTCGAGGCAGTTTTCGGCTCCGCCCCGCCTGGTGGTACTCCTGGAATCCCATCCAGTAAGCGGTGATGTTGCCCGCATTTCCCATCGGGATGCACAGCCAGTCAGGGGCATCGCCGAGGGCATCGACGACTTCGAAAGCAGCGGTTTTTTGGCCTTGCAGGCGGTAGGGATTCACCGAATTCACCAGAGTGACCGGGTAGCTTTCCGCCACTTCTCTCACGATGTCGAGAGCTCGGTCGAAGTTTCCTCGGATGGCCAGTACTTCGGCTCCATAGACCAGGGCTTGAGCCAATTTGCCCTGGGCGACGTAGCCGTCGGGGATCAGCACGAAGGCACGCATTCCAGCCCGACGGGCATAGGCGGCTGCAGCCGCCGACGTATTCCCTGTGCTGGCACAAATCACCGCTTCACAGCCGGCTTCCTTGGCTTTGCTGATCGCCATGGTCATGCCCCGGTCCTTGAAGGATCCGGTGGGGTTCAGGCCGTCGTATTTCACGTAGACCTTCACCCCTTTGCCGATGCGCTCTGCTACCGCCGGAACCGGGATGAGAGGGGTTGCCCCTTCACGCAGGGTGACGACGGGTGTGGCATCCGAAACAGGCAACCAACTCCTGTAGGCCTCGATCAGGCCTGGCCAGTCCTGCATGACCGGACCGGTGGTCAGACGCCTGCGGAGGTTCTGGAGCAGAGACACCGGCGAAGGGCAAGGGACCGGTGGAATCTAGGTCTCAGGGCTTGGCGTCCTTCAGTCCATCCAGAGGGGACTCGGAAAAGAACTGCACGAGCCCCGAGATCGATTGGGCTTTCGACACCACGGCCATCAGTGCCGGGATGTTCACTTCCATCACGTCATTCGGATAGGCCTGCAGGAATTTGATCGCCGTGAGTCCGCCGTCATCGATCTGTAGCCCATTGATGACGCCTGCCCGGATCGCTGGAACGCTCACTTCAGGAGCAGGGACCTTCAGGGGATAGATGATGCGGGCGACGCGACGGATGATCACATCACCAATGCGGGTCGACATCAGTCGGCTGGTGAGCACCAGAGGCAGCTTCAGTTCTTGATTCAGCAACTTGGCCACGTCTTCGGGCTTTTGTTTGCTCAACCGCAACAGATCCACCATCAGGCCTCGGGCTTGTCCGGTTTCCGCCAGGTAAGCCAGATCGGCGACAGACAGTGAACGTCGGAACGCGCCACTGACTAGAGCAACGTCCTTAGCCGCCTGCGCTGGTGGCGTCAGGGTTGCGCCCACCCCTGTGATTGATAAACCAATGCCTGTGGTGAGAGCCAGGACTCGCAGTCGTCGTGATTGAGAGGCGTTCTTCACCACTGCCTGACCCATGCCCATTGGTGTGTCGTCGAAATCTAGGCAGGGATTCCCGCAGCCACCTTCACCAATCGGACAACTCCACGTTCGGCTAACCCACGCGCCACCTGGGCACCCATCCGGCGGGCATCCGGTTCCCGGACCAGGCGCGGTAGGCGTTTCAGCACAAGATCGGGACTAAAGCCCGGGAGTTGCTGCAAGACGGCGAGCAATTCACGAATGGGTTCGAGATCGAGCATGGCGTTTTGCTCCATGCTCCAACTGGTTTCATCGCTAATGGCAGCTGGTTGCAAGGCTCTCGGTAGCTGTCGGCCAATCCGTTTCACCGTGAGCCAGCCCAGGGCATCGACGCGCTCCACGACTGCTTCGACCAGCTGGGTTCGGAGCATTCCGCCATTGGCGGAAAAGAGAAAATCGAGCACCTGATCCAACAGGGTGTCGAGATTGAGTTGGGCCTGACTGGCTGCGCTGGCTACCAGGTTTTCAAGGCGGGTCCAGCGGAAGGCATCACCGTCGAACAGCATTTCCTTGAGGCTTTGCCGCAGTTGAGGATCTGGGTCTTCCATCAAGCGCTGGGCGAAGTAGGGGTAGGCCGCGCCGAGGATTTTGAAGTCGGGATCCACGCTGAGGGCAATCCCCTCGAGAGTCACCAAAGACCGAATGATTAGGGCGTAGTAGGGCGGTACCCGGAACGGGAATTTGTACATCACCCCCGACATGTCGTCAGTGACACTCTTGAAATCCATGCGGTTGACTCCCATCTCCAGGGCCTGACTGAACACGGATTCGAAGGCTGGAACGATGGGTTCCAGATTCACGTCCTCTGCGAGGAAACCGAGGGTGACGAAGTCTTTGGAGAGTTTGGAGAAGTTGCGATTCACCAGGTGAACGACCGCCTGAATCAGGCCGGTACGGGATTCGCGGCTCACCTCGCTCATCATTCCGAAATCGAGGTAGCAGAGGCGGCCGTCTTCGAGAGCCAGAAGATTGCCGGGGTGGGGATCGGCATGGAAGAAGCCGTGTTCCAGCAGCTGTTGGAGGCTGCAGCTCACACCCACCTCCACCATGTCGTCGGGGTCGATGCCTAGGGCTCTGACCGCTTCAAGGTTGGTGAGTTTCACTCCATCGATCCACTCCATCGTGAGCACCCGACGGCTGGTGGCTTCTCGGTAGATCGTGGGAACGGCGATGCGGGGGTTGTGACTGTGGAGATCGCGGAATTTTTCCGCATTGCCGGCCTCATTGAGGTAGTCCATCTCCTCGAAAACCCGTCGTCCCAACTCATCGATCAGGGCGACCAGATCGCTGCGGATCAAGCCGATGTTGCGATTGAGCCAGGCGGCGATGTTGCGCACGATGTAGAGATCGAGCGTGATTTGTTCCCGTAAACCGGGTCGCTGCACCTTCACCGCCACCGCTTGGCCACCTTTCAAGACGCCGCGGTGCACCTGCCCTAGAGAGGCGGCCGAGATTGGATCGCGATCGAGGCTCTCGTAGATCTCCTCGACCGGTGCACCAAGGTCGTCTTCAATGCAAGCCATCGCCAGGTCGCTGTCGAACCCGGGGAGTTGGTCTTGCAGTTGGGCCAATTCTTCGAGAAGAACAGGCGGCACGATGTCGGGCCGGGTGGAAAGGGCCTGGCCCGCTTTGATGAATGCGGGGCCTAGATCCACCAGAAGTTCGGCGCATTCGCGGGCTCGCGATCTGGCGCGTTGTTCGTCTTTCAGCAGTTGAAAGACCCAGTCAAAACCGATCCCTAGGAGCAGTAGCCCGATCGGTACGAGGGTTTGCCACAGGCGTCTCAACAAACGCTGCGGATGACCTGCATAAATCCTTGTAATCGCTGCCGGGTCGTAGCTCAGTAGACCTGCGGCTTCGATGAAATCACCAAGTTCTTGTTCGATCACGGCCGGCACTGCCAGTGACCCCCTTCTAAACGAGCTGAGCAGCCGCTACGGTCAGCACGACCACCGGGGGCTGCCGTGCTGGCCGGTTTGCGACTTCAAAATATTGCTCTGATTGACAGCCTGGAGCTGGATTTCGAGCCTGGCTTCACGGTGCTGACGGGTGAAACCGGAGCTGGTAAGTCGTTGTTGCTGGATGCCCTCGATGCAGTGCTCGGTGGGATGCAGGGAACCGCGGCGGCTCGGTTGGTTCGTGGTGAAGAACCCCGTGCCGGCATCGAAGCTCGCTTTGCACCAACGGAGGCAGTTCAACAGTGGCTTCAGGATCAGCAACTGGGCAGTGATCCAGAGGATGTTGATGGCGAAGACGATGAGCTGCTTGTCAGTCGCGAGTGGCGCCGGCAGGACGATCGCCTCTCTAGCCGTTTTCGAATTAATGGAGTGGCGGTGAATCGTCAGCAGGTGTTGGCCTTGAGGCCGCTGCTGATGGATCTCACGGTGCAGGGTCAGACCCAGCAGTTGGCCCGCCCAGGGCAACAACGCCAATGGTTGGATCGGCTTGGTGCTGCACCGTTGCAAACCTGTTTGCTGGATGTGCGCCGCCAGTGGCAGGAGTGGCGTGATGCTGATGGGCGATTGCAGCAGGCTCGCCAGCAGGCAGATCTGTTCCAGGAGCAGTTGGAGGAGCGCAGAGCCTTGCTGGAGGAGTTGGAGCTGGCGGATCTTGACGATCCCAATGAATTGAACCTGCTCACGGCTGAACAGGATCGCTTGGTGCATGGTGTGCGCCTTCAGGAGGGTCTCGCGCAATTGATCGGTCGCCTGCAAGACGGCGCTGATCAGGCCCCTTCTGCCATTGATCACGTGCTGGCCTGCTGCCATGAGTTACAGCAGATGGTCCAGCTCGATGCTTCCCTTCAGCCTCTCAATGAGCGCTGCCTTGATTTGGAGGCCGGACTGCGAGATCTGATTCGTGATCTAGAGCACTACGGCGCGAGCTTGGACAGTGATCCAGCTCGCTTGCATGAGTTGCAGGAGCGCCTCGCTCTGCTGAAACGTCTGGAGCGTCGTCATGGTGATGACCTGGCGGGGTTGTGCCAGTTGCGGGATGACCTTCGTGACCAACTGGGTGATGAAGGTGGTTTGGGCGCCTTGGATCAGTTGGAAACCAAAGAACAGGAGGCGCGTCAACGAAGGGATCAAGTGAACCGCCATCTCAGTCAGCTGCGGGAGCAAGCGGCTCGGGCCTTGGAGCAGACCCTGCTGGATCATTTGCGGCCGATGGGGTTGGCCAATGTGCGTTTTGAGGTGGCGATCAACCCCGCTGATCCGGGTGAGTTGGGGGCAGACGCTGTTCAGTTTTTGTTTTCCGCGAATCCAGGTCAGCCCTTGGCTCCGCTTGCTGAGGTGGCTTCCGGTGGCGAGATGTCGCGGTTTTTGTTGGCCTTGAAAACATCCCTTTCGGCTGTGGATGGTTCTAGTTCCCTTCTATTTGATGAAATCGATTCCGGCGTCAGTGGACGCGTGAGCGGAGCAATGGCGGATCTGTTGCGCACGATGGCGACCCACCGTCAGGTGTTCTGCGTGACCCACCAGCCCCTGGTGGCCGCTGCTGCCGATCACCACTTCCGGGTTAGCAAGACTGTGGTGGATGGTCAGACCCGCTCGCGAGTGTCCCAACTGCGGGACACTCAGGCCCGTGAGCAGGAGTTGGCCGAACTGGCAGGCGGAGACCTTGGTGAAGCGCGTGCCTACGCCGCCAGCCTCCTGGATCAACGGGTGGCTTGAACAGTTAGGGGCTCACTCTTCGTAGACTGATTGGCTGCTGATTCGCGCTGCATGCGTCCTGCCGCCGCCAAGACGAAGGACGCGTCCTTGCCCGAGCCCGTGAATCTCAGCGGCGGTTCTCTTGAGGACGTGATCCGTGTTCGGGGTGCGCGTCAGCACAACCTCAAGAACGTTGATGTCACCATCCCGCGCAACAAGATGGTGGTGTTCACGGGGGTGAGCGGTAGCGGCAAGAGTTCGCTCGCGTTCGACACGATCTTTGCTGAAGGCCAGCGCCGCTATGTCGAGAGTCTCTCGGCTTATGCGCGTCAGTTTCTAGGCCAGGTTGATAAGCCCGATGTTGATGCCATCGAGGGCTTGTCTCCCGCCATCTCGATTGATCAGAAATCCACGAGCCATAACCCCCGCTCCACGGTGGGTACGGTCACCGAAATTCAGGACTATCTGCGCCTTCTCTATGGCCGGGCCGGGGAGCCCCACTGCCCGCAGTGTGATCGCGCGATTCGGCCTCAGACCATCGATGAGATGGTTGATCAGATCCGCACCTTGCCAGAGGGCACCCGTTATCAGCTGTTGGCCCCAGTGGTGCGTGGCAAAAAGGGCACCCACAGCAAATTGATTAGTGGCTTGGCCGCTGAAGGCTTTGCCCGGGTGCGTGTGAACGGTGAGGTGCGTGAGCTTGCCGACAACATCGAGCTCGACAAGAACCACCTGCACAGCATTGAGGTGGTGGTGGACCGTTTGGTGGCCCGTGATGGCATCCAGGAACGGCTGACCGATTCCTTGCGCACAGCCCTCAAGCGCGGAGACGGCTTGGCGATTGTGGAAGTGGTTCCCAAAAAAGATGAGGAGCTGCCCGAGGGTTTGGAGCGAGAACGGCTCTATTCCGAGAACTTTGCCTGCCCCGAGCATGGGTCGGTGATCGAGGAGCTGTCACCACGCTTGTTCTCGTTTAACAGCCCATACGGCGCTTGCGATGACTGCCATGGCATTGGCCATCTGCGCAAGTTCACGGCCGAGCGAGTTGTTCCAGATCCTTCGTTGCCGGTGTATGCCGCCGTGGCGCCTTGGGCCGAGAAGGACAACTCCTATTACTTCTCGCTTCTCTATTCCGTGGGTGAAGCCTTTGGCTTCGAGATCAAGACCCCTTGGCAGGAGCTCACCGATGAGCAGAGGGATGTGCTGCTGAATGGCAGTCGTGAGCCGATCATGATTCAGGCCGATAGCCGCTATCGCAAGAGCGCTGGCTACACCAGGCCGTTTGAAGGCATCCTTCCGATCCTGCAGCGGCAGCTCCGTGATGCCAGTGGGGAAGCGCAGCGCCAGAAGCTGGAGAAGTATCTGGAGTTGGTGCCCTGTGCCAGTTGCGCTGGCCAGAGGTTGCGGGCTGAAGCTTTGGCGGTTCGGGTTGGTCCGTTCCGGATCACTGAGCTCACTGCAGTGAGCGTGGGTCAAACCCTCGAGCGCATTGAACAGTTGATGGGTGTGGGGGCCTCAGAGGGGCAAAACCCCTTGCTCAGTCCTCGCCAGATCCAGATCGGTGATTTGGTGCTGCGGGAGATCCGCATGCGCTTGAAGTTCCTGTTGGATGTGGGCCTCGATTACTTGAGCCTGGATCGCCCGGCCATGACCCTTTCTGGAGGGGAAGCTCAGCGCATTCGTCTTGCGACTCAGATCGGTGCCGGTCTGACGGGTGTTCTGTATGTGCTCGATGAACCGAGCATCGGTTTGCACCAACGCGACAACGATCGACTGTTGGCCACCCTCGAGCGGCTGCGGGATTTGGGCAACACCCTGGTGGTGGTGGAGCACGACGAAGACACGATTCGGGCGGCGGATCACCTGGTGGATATCGGGCCTGGTGCGGGCGTGCATGGTGGCCACATCGTGGCTGAGGGTGATCTCGACACGCTCCTGAACGCGGAAGACTCCCTCACCGGCGCCTACCTCAGCGGTCGCCGCTCGATTCCCACGCCTGCGGAGCGGCGCAATGCCGGCAGCCGCAGCCTCAAGCTGATCAACTGCGCGCGCAACAACCTGCGCGATGTCAGCGTGGAGTTTCCACTCGGTCGCTTGGTGTCGGTCACCGGTGTGAGCGGCAGTGGCAAAAGCACC
>JAAZVJ010000194.1 GCA_018623675.1 Synechococcus sp. HW_metabat.54
CCCTGGATTGGGGGAACATCCACAGGGGCGGGCAGGTAGTCGACCACAGCGTCGAGCACCAGCTGCACACCCTTGTTCTTGAAGGCGGAGCCGCAGAGCACTGGAACGAGGCCATGCTTGAGCACGCCTTCGCGAATGCCTTTCTTCAGCTCGTCAACGCTGAGCTCACCGGTCTCAAGGAATTTTTCGATCAGTGCTTCATCCGTCTCGGCGACGGCTTCCATCAGCACATTGCGCCACTCTTCAACGAGGTCCTGCATGTCTGCAGGTACGTCGGTGACCTCGATGTTCTGACCAAGGTCATCCTTGTAGATGTGAGCCTTGTTCTCGACCAGGTCGATAATTCCGCTCAGCTCACCTTCGGCGCCGATGGGCAGCTGAATGGGAACGGCGTTCGCCTTGAGGCGATCCTTGATTTGACCGTGGACCTTCAGGAAGTCGGCACCGGTGCGGTCCATCTTGTTGACGAACACCATCCGGGGAACGGAGTAGCGGTCGGCTTGGCGCCACACAGTCTCCGACTGAGGCTGAACGCCACCCACGGCGCAGAAAACGGCGATCACACCGTCAAGCACCCGCATGGAACGCTCCACCTCGATGGTGAAATCCACGTGACCAGGGGTATCAATGATGTTGATCCGGTGGTCGTTCCAGCTGGTGGAGATGGCAGCAGCGGTAATGGTGATGCCGCGCTCGCGCTCCTGGGCCATCCAGTCGGTGACGGCAGCACCATCGTGCACCTCACCGATCTTGTGAACCACACCTGAATAGAACAGGATCCGTTCGGTCGTGGTGGTTTTGCCCGCGTCAATGTGGGCAGCGATACCAATATTTCTGACGCGTTCCAGGGGAAAGGCGCGAGCCACAGAAAAACTCCGGAGTGGGGCGTAAAAAGCGGTGGTGATCCTACAGGTCCGCCCCGACGCTCAGTGGCTGTCGGGGCGACGTTGGATCAATAGCGGTAGTGGGCGAAAGCCTTGTTGGCTTCGGCCATCTTGTGGGTCTCTTCGCGCTTGCGAACGGCGTTGCCAGCCTCGTTGGCTGCATCCATCAGTTCACCGGCGAGCTTTTGAGCCATGCTGCGGCCGTTGCGAGCACGGGAGAAGCTCACCAGCCAGCGCAGGGCCATGGCCGTACCGCGTTCCTGGCGCACTTCCATTGGCACCTGGTAGGTGGCACCACCAACGCGACGGGCGCGCACTTCCACGAGGGGCGTGGCGTTCTTGACGGCCGTTTCAAACAGCTCGACCGGATCGCCACCGGTGCGCTCGCCAATCAGGCCAAAAGCGTCGGAGAGAATCCGCTGCGCGGTGGACTTCTTCCCGTGCTTCATCAGACGGGCCACCATCATCGTGGCCAGTCGGTTGTTGAACTGGGGATCGGGAAGGATCGGGCGCTTGACTGCGGCGTTACGGCGTGACATGAACTGTCAGTGGAAGAGAACTGGATACTGCGAATGGATGGGAGTAGAGCGCCTTAGGAGCGCTCCCTCATGCATCACTCCTTAGGCGCTTTGGCGCCGTACTTGGAGCGGGATTGACGACGGTCCTTGACACCAGCGGTGTCGAGGGTGCCACGAATGATGTGGTAGCGCACGCCGGGCAGGTCCTTGACCCTGCCGCCGCGAATCAGCACCACGGAGTGCTCCTGGAGATTGTGGCCAACGCCGCCGATGTAAGCGGTCACCTCAAAGCCGGAGGTGAGGCGCACACGGGCCACCTTGCGCAGGGCCGAGTTGGGTTTTTTCGGGGTGGAGGTATACACGCGGGTGCACACGCCACGGCGCTCGGGGCAGGAGCGAAGAGCAGGCGATTTGGTCTTCGCCTTAGCGCTCTGGCGCTCTGTACGGATCAGCTGTTGGATGGTTGGCATCGACGGTCGGGATGCGGCCGGAGACCCGACCTGGTTCGACAATCCACCACCATACCGGGTCGCCTGACCCCCCTTAGAGCCGGGTGAAGGCACTGCCGCAGGCGCAGCTGCGAATGCCAGTCCGGGCTGTCACCAAAAAGCCACCGCCGCTGAGATCGCTGCGGTAGTCGAGGCAGAGGCCTCCAAGATCCTGGGCCTGTGTAGCCGGAGCGTGCAGGGTGATGCCATCCCCCCGGGCGATGGGAATCCCTCCCATCGCTCCTGGTTGAATCCGGATCACATGGGTTTCACAGCTGCCCGACACCAGGTCGAGATGCATCTGCCCTGGAGTGCCCGCAACGGCGGCTTGTCGCCCGAGTTCCGCTGCAGCAGCGGCAGTGATCTGCAAGTTGGCGCCCATCGGGCCGATGTCATTCAGGCCCAGTCACTTTGGCACCAGTCCAAGGGCGTTTTGCACTCTTGGTGTCACCCCGCGCCCGGTCATCACAAGATTGTTGGCCACAAGAAGGGATGTGGAGCCCCCCCCATCGAGATTGAGGGCATCCGTCATCCCCAGTTGCCTTAGCGCCAGGCTGCTTTCGAGCAAGGTGGGATCGCTGCTTCCAGCACCTTTGAGCGTGACCAACCAAAGGCGATTGCGGTCTTGTGCCACAACGGTTCTTGGTGCCGATAGGGCCAGGAACCCGGCGCTGAAGCCTTCTTGACGCCCGCTCAAAACAACACGGCTGTTTTGCAGGAGTAGGGGCCCACCTCCCAGCACTTGCTGTTGCTGGCCCAAGGGATGGGAAGGCCTGATGCGCAGGCTGACCCGTTCTCCGGGCTTGGCTGGAAGAGGGGTTCCGCCTCGCGAAACAATCAGGTCTCCGTTGCCCGGAATCGGCACTCCGCGGTTGAGATCTGCGCGGGTATGACGCGAGCGCACGGTGTTGTTGATCACGGTGATCGCTTGTTCTTGGCCGCTTAAGGCTCGATAAACAGTTCCCCAGGCTCGGTTGTAACGGCTTAGGCCTCGCTGCACGTAGCCGCTGTTGAGATGGTTCAGCCGCCGGCGATTGCCACCGGCAACAACAAGTTCTTGGTCAAGTCGCAACCGTCCGAACTGAAGCCTCCCGTCGCCGTTCCAGCCGATAGCCCCTCGGTTAAGAATCGGCCCGGATAACCAAACTCCATCGCGTTTGACTGCTCCCAGGGGGAGTTGGCGCACACGGTTGAAAAATCCTCCGTTAATGGCGATCAGGGCGCCAGCAGGGTGTGCAAGTTGATTGAGGAAGCGCAGTCCCTTCTGGCCGCTGGGGCGAGCAAGCGGGAGTAGC
>JAAZVJ010000195.1 GCA_018623675.1 Synechococcus sp. HW_metabat.54
CGAGCTGGGGAACTTCGGCGTAGACCTCGGCAGCGTCATTCGGACTTTCCTGTAAGCGGATTTTGTGCAGCCGCGCCCCAATGGCGCTGACAGGCGCTGAAAGCTTGTCGGCAATGTGCAGAGCAATGTTTTCTGCCGTGGGCACGCAGTTCGAGAAGTGCTCCACGTCCTTGTTCAGGAAGGTGTGATCGAAGGGCTCCACCACCAAGTCGTCCACCAAGCTCTGGAGAGCAGCCAGATCACAGACCATGCCGGTGCGTGGATCGATCTGACCTCGCACAGTCACATCCACCAAATAGTTGTGGCCATGGCCATTGGGGCGGGCACACTTGCCGTAGATCGCCTCATTTTCGGCCTGAGAGAGCTCAGGGCGCGCCAGACGGTGGGCTGCAGCGAAGTGGGTGCGAATGGTGACGTAAGCGTCCATGCCGTGTCCGAGGTAATCAGCCCAGAGGCTTTGGGATTCATGCAGCCGCAGCGCGACCAGGGGGAGGTGTGGAGACAATCGCTGCCAAATCACCCTCACCAGAGCTTCGGTGGTGGGAAGGCAGCCCTGGGGCTGGCCAAGATCAAATTCCGGCCAAGCCTCATTGAGGAAGCGGAAGTCGAGCTGCCCCGTCACCTCCGAACGGATGGCATGTTTGACATCCGAGAGGTTGAGCACCATGCCATCCGCATCGAGAGCCCCAGCCATCGACACGATCAACTCGTAGTTGTGACCATGGCCTGGCGCAATAGCGCACGCACCGAAGCGGGCGGCGTTGTCGTCGGCGCTTAACTCCGGGAGCCAATAGCGGTGGCTGGAGCTGAAGCAGGCCCTGCGGGTAATGACACAGCCACGACCTTTGCCGTGGGGAGCCTGTTGCGTCTGGTCTGCGGCGCTCGCCAGAGCTGATGGATCAGTCATGGGGCGCTCAGTCCAGAAGGCATCCTAGGGAGTCCACCGCCACGACCGAGTCGGCATGAGCGAGCAACCTCAGACCGAGCCCCATCCCCTGCGCTCCAGGCTGGGGGGGCGCAATCTCTACTTAGTGGGGATGATGGGCAGTGGCAAGAGCAGCAGCGGCCGCCCTCTCGCCAAAGCTCTGGGCTACGGCTTCGTGGATGCCGATCCCGTGATTGAACAAGTTGCAGGCCGGTCGATCCCCCAAATTTTTGCCGAGGACGGTGAAGCAGGCTTCCGGGCCATCGAAGCTCAGGTGCTGCAGGCCATCGGGCAGCGTCACTCCCTCGTGGTGGCGACTGGCGGTGGGGTGGTGACCAAGCCTGAGAACTGGGGCGTGCTGCACCAGGGAATCGTGATTTGGCTGGATCCAAGCCCGGAACAACTTCTTAACCGCCTGGAAAGCGACACCACCCAACGGCCCCTGTTGACAACCGACAACCCCGGCGAAACACTCCATGCGCTTCTGCAGGAAAGGGTTCCTCTCTACAAAGAGGCCGACTTGCACCTGCAGGTCACGGACCAATCAGCCGAGCAGGTGGCAACCATGGTTTTGAACAACCTGCCCTCGATCCTCAGGTCTGACCAGGGGGCTCCAGGCGCACCGCAAACCACTGGAGGTTGAGACCCGGCTGCAGTTCTAAATCACAGGCGGTTTCCAGCAGGCGCTGGGCCGCAGCCGCCAACGAACCCAATCCCATCAAGGCTTCAGGCAACGGATCGAACGCCCGCAAATGGCCTTCCAGCCATGCCAGGGTGTCGTCGGCGCTGAGCAACTGCTCCGGCTTGCCGGGTTCCAACACCACGTAGTGATCACAGGCACGGATCAAGGGATCAGACATGGGACGTCGACTGCTGACCTTGATCATCGGCCTCGTAGGGCTTTCCGCTTGGATCGCAGGTCCAGCTGCCAGCGCCTGGGGAATGGAGGACTGGCTCAATCAACGTCTGGAGGCGTGGCCCAAATGGCAGCTGCCTGCGGCACTGCCGCGGCCCCGCTCACAACAGGATCTGGTGTACCCCGACTGGTTTGACGGCGACTGGAACGTGGAGAGCACGGACCTTGATGACCTGAGCACGCTGAAGCACCCCGTCCGCTTCGCGGCAAGCAAGAACAGCCGAGGGGCTGTGGTGGGGGATCGCGTCTTCAACGCCACCGCCATTGGCAAAGCAGTGCTGGGAGAGCAACTGCTTGGGGTTGAACAAGCTCCCCAACAGGTGAACCGGCAACTGGCAAGGCTGTCGCAAGACCGGCAGCTGGAAACCACAGTGATCGGGAGACGCGAAAGCAACCTCGATCAGCAGACCTTTCTCAGCGATGAGCTCGTGCTGCAGATCCTGCATGGGCCAGGAGCCCCACGCATCAGCCGCATCGAAACCTTGAGCCGCTATCAACTCTGCGATTCAACAGGCATCGAAACGGCCGGCAACTACAACACGATTTGCGCAGAGCAGTGGCAGGCCCGCTTCGGCCCTCCTGGCGAAACGGTGTCAGCCAAACCACTGCACGTGAACCACTACAAGCTCACCCTTACAAAGCAGCAGGGTCAGACTGCATCAAGCTCGCTTCCAGCTGATCGCGCCACTGGAACAACGGCTGCAGCCGGGGATGGTCGCTAAGACCAGCCACTCCCTGCCCCGCCAGAGGTTCGCCAGCAGATGCAGGGAAACGCAGCAAAGACAGCTGGGCTGCCACAGCAAGATCAGCGAGCGACAGTGCATCACCCACTAACCAGGGGCTAACAGCCACAGCATCAGCAAGCCGAATCAGGCTGGCGAGCATGGCGGCCCGCTCCCCTTGGTCCACCACTTCACCAATCCCCTGCAGCCAACCTCCGGGAAGAGCCGCCACGGTTTGACGCAGTGGAGACGGCAACGAATCGGGTAACAACGCTTCCCGCAGAGTTCCATCCACGACAGCCGCCTGAGCCAACGCCAAGCGAGCGGCAGTGGCGAGAGTTGTATCGGCCCAGTCTTCAATCAGAAACACCTGGGCCTGCTCACGAGGATCCGCCGGAATCAACACCGGGTCGGGTTTGAAAACCTCAAGATGCTGAGCGATGGCGGTGGAGTCGGCCACCACGGTGTCGCCATCCACGAGCACTGGAACTTGGCGCTGTCCAGACAAACGGAACACGTCGATCTGCCCAACTCCAGGGGTGACATCCACAACCCGGAAGCTCAACGATTTCGCCTGAAGGATCATCCGCACCTTCAAGCAAAAGGCGGAG
>JAAZVJ010000196.1 GCA_018623675.1 Synechococcus sp. HW_metabat.54
GCTCCGGTGATTCACGACGGGGAAGTGGTGAGCAAGCGCTATTCACTCGATGCCACCCAAGGCACGATTCGCATCAGGCGTATCGAAACTGAGGGGGAGGTGTTGCTGCCCATGGATGCCAACATCCAAATCGAGGAAGCCCATCTGCGAGGAGGGCAATTGCATCTCAAAGGCCGCGCTGCGGTCACGCCCTAGAACAACGACCCGAAAAAGTCTCAGCCCGACAGCTGGGGCAACAGCAACGTGACTGCGTAGTACACAACCGCTGGCGTGAAGAGATAACTATCAATCCGATCCAAGATGCCCCCGTGGCCAGGAAGGGCATCACCCGAGTCTTTCAGGCCTGCATCCCGCTTCATCATCGACTCGGTGAGATCTCCCACCAGGGCAAAAAGGGCAACGAGGGCTCCAAGAACACCTCCCGTGAAAAGAGCCCAAGGCCACTGCATCCACAGGGCGAACACCACGCCCACGATCACAGCAGCGGCCAAACCGCCCACGGCTCCCTCCACAGTTTTACCAGGAGAGATAGGCGAAAGCGGCAAGCGACCAAAACGTCTGCCGATCAGATAGGAGCCGATGTCGCTGGCCACGATCATCAAGCAGGCCATCAAGGTGATCACCAGGCCCGCAGACACCCAATCCGGAGCCAACGTGTCGAATTGGGGGCTACTGAGCTGACGCAAGCGCAGCCAGTGACTGGGCAAATAGCCCAGATAAAACAACCCGAAAATCGAAGACGCGATGTCGGCAATCGAGCCGGTTTTGGGCTGCAGCAACAACCATCCACAGATGGCCGCACCGGAGAGGGGCAACACCGCGGCCGCCAGATGGGATGGCAAACCACCCGTGAGATCCCATTGGGTGCTGATCAGGAGCAACTGGCAGACCACCAAGGTTGTTTTGGTGGCAGGCCGAATGCCGGTGCACTGGGCCATGCGAAAAAACTCCAGCAAGCCCAGGTGCACGATCACCCCCAAGGCCACCGTGAACCACCAGCCACCGAGGCCAACCACCACCAAACCAAAGAGCCCAGCCCCAAGACCGCTCACAATCCGCTGCCTGGAGACGCTCTGCATCGTCTGCCGCTCAGGCCACAATCATCACCTTACTGCTGATCTGATCAGGCCAGAACTCCCGCTGCTTCTCAATCCAGGTCACACGGGCATGATCCAGCCGTTCTCCAGGCACGAGCAGAGGAATTCCTGGAGGATACGGACACACCAGTTGTGCGGCGATGGCGCCCACAGAATCCTTCCAGGCCACAGCGCGCGAAGGACCACGCCAGGCCGCACCACAGTCCATCGCTGGCATGGCGAGCAATGGCAGAGGGGGGGGTGAAAACGCAGGCAATGGAGAGGCTTTCCCAAGCGCCTTGTTCAGCCCATCCCAGCGCCGCCGCATCAAGCGAGCCACACCACGCCGGGGTGCGAGTCCGAGGCAAAACGTGAGGCAGCCGGGCTCAGGAAGCTCAGCCACCAGCCCCCGCTCCATCAACCAATCGTCGGCCTCAATCCCATTGATACCGGCAGCAGCTGTGAACCAAATCAGACGCAAGGGATCATTGGTGTCCAGAAGCGGCAAATGGGGCTTCAGCTGTTGCAGCAACCGATGTGCATCCCCGATGCGCCGTTGCAACCTGTTCAAGCCGGCATCGGTCTTCCAATCAGCCAACGACGCTTCGCAGGAGGCCAGGAGCAAGGAACTGGGACTGGTGGTTTGAAGCCAACCAAGGCTGCGGCTCACCCGTGCAGCATCAATGCGATCCCCTTGGTGCCACAGCACAGCCGTCTGACCGAGCCCGGTGGAGGATTTATGCAGCGAATGCACCACCAGATCAGCCCCTGCATGAACCGCCGATTGGGGCAGCTGGGAGTCCGCCGCTGCCAGAAAGTGGCTGCCATGGGCTTCATCCACCAGCACTGGCAGTGCGCGCTGATGAAAACGCTGAATCAGGGGCTGGGGATCAACGGCATAACCGTGATAAGTGGGTTGTACCAGCACGGCTCCCACGGGTTGGTGGGCGCCCTGATCCAGTGATGTGAACACCCGGTCCAACCAAGAAGCATCAACGGCAGCGCTATGGCCGCGGTCTGCCAGAAAGGGCACGTCAAACAGCAATGGCTTGATGCCGGCCACAGCACAGGCCTGCAGCAGGCTGCGGTGACTGTTGCGAGGCAAAAGCAAAGCTTCCCCAGGGTTGGCCATCGCCAGCAGAGCAGCCTGAAGCAAACCCGTGGCACCGTTCACGCCATACCAACAGTGGTCAGCGCCATAGGCCGATGCCGCAGCACGCTGACTGGCCACCACAGCACCCTCCGCTTCTAAAGGGCCGCCAATCTCTGGCAACTCAGGAAGATCCCAACGCCCCGCGGGGAGTTGAAGCAGGCGACGCAAGGGCTGGGGCACCCCGGGACCACCGCCATGGGATGGCAGGTGCAGGCGCTGACCACGGCGGACCCGCAACAACGGCAGCAAGGGAGTGTCCAAGCCAATGGGATGGGCACTCCATCATCGATGAGCAGCCACTGACATCAACATGCCTGCCTAGATTCGTGGCCTTAGATCTGGGACAGGGCATGGCAGGCAGTGCTGCAAAAGCCATGAACAACAGTGAATCCCTGAGCTATCAACCTGGCCGGGATGCACTTTGGCTGTTGATCAGGCCCTGGATTGTGGTGCCAAGGCTGATTCAGATCCTTTGGGCCATGCTCGGGTTGGTGCTGAGCCTGCTGCTGCGAGGACGCAGCAAGGATCCCGAAGTGCAACGGGGCCTAGCCCGCACCCTGCTACGCACCCTCACCAATCTGGGCCCCTGTTTCATCAAGGTTGGGCAAGCCCTTTCCACACGCCCCGACCTGATCCGCCGTGACTGGCTCGACGAACTCACCCGTCTACAGGACGACCTACCCGCTTTTGATCACAGCGTTGCTCTGGCAACGATCCAAGAGGAACTGGGAGCACCCGTCGAGCAGCTGTTCGAAGAGTTTCCCGACGCACCTGTGGCGGCTGCCAGCCTCGGCCAGGTGTACCGAGCCCGTCTGCATGGTCAGCACTGGGTAGCGGTGAAAGTGCAGCGGCCCAACTTGGCCTACATCTTGCGCCGCGACATGGTGCTGATTCGCAGCCTCGGCGTTCTGGTCGCGCCATTGTTGCCGCTGAACC
>JAAZVJ010000019.1 GCA_018623675.1 Synechococcus sp. HW_metabat.54
AGCGGGTTTCGGCCTTTCGAGAGCCAAGGTGGTGCAGCAGATTCGCAATGGCCGGCTGCGACTGAACTGGAAGCCTGTGCGCCAGGCCAGCAAAGATCTCAGCGTCGGAGACCGGCTTCAACTTCAAGATCGAGGAAGTGTCGAGGTCTTGGCCTTGGAACGCACCAAACGGGAGCGTTGGCGGGTGCAAATGGAGCGGCGCTAAAGAGAAACAGACGGCCTTTGGCCCCAGGCCGACTGCTACATTCTTTTGCGCACCAGAGGGTGCAATCCGCGTTCACATTTCAGTGAATGTTGCGGGCGATTAGCTCAGGGGTAGAGCACTACATTGACATTGTAGGAGTCACTGGTTCAAATCCAGTATCGCCCATTCTCCCTGCGGGGGAAGGAGTTTCAATGACAGCAAGCGTTGTTGTCGGACTAGGACGTTCTGGTCTGGGAGCTGCCCGTCTACTCCATGCCCAGGGACATCAGGTCACCGTTCTGGAGTCCAAAAAGGACATCAGCCGGCAAGCCGAATCCCTGCAGCAGCTGGGCATTGATGTCCGCCTGGGGACGCCTTTAGAGCCTGATCCCTTCCTGGCCTGGGAGGGTCCCCTTGATCAGGTGGTGATCAGCCCTGGGATTGCCTGGGATCACCCCACCCTGGTCAGGCTGCGTCAGCAGGGCGTGCCTGTTTGCGGTGAAATGGCCGTGGCCTGGAGTGCTCTGGCGCATCACCCCTGGATTGGGATTACGGGCACCAACGGCAAAACAACGGTGACCCACCTGCTTCAGCACGTGTTGACCCAGGCCGGATTGCAGGCCCCCATGGCAGGAAATGTGGGCCATTCCGCAGCCGAGCTCGCCCTTCAGTGCCGCTCATCAACCCAGAAACCCGACTGGGTCGTCATGGAGATGAGCAGTTACCAAATTGAGGCCGCTGAACGGGTGGCTCCCGCCATCGGAATCTGGACCACCCTCACGCCCGATCACCTGGAACGACACGGCAGCCTTGAGGCTTACCGGGCCATCAAACGCGGCCTGCTGACACGTTCGCGCCATCCAATCCTGAATGCCGATGATCCGGATTTGCGCGAACACCAACAGGATTGGGGCCCAGCCACCTGGGTAAGCACCAGTGCCACACCCCCGATCCCCTGCCAACTCTGGATTGATGAACAGCACTGGGTGCGCACGAACGATGGCCCCCTGTTCCCCGCAGATGTGCTGGCTCTCCCCGGCAACCACAACCAACAGAACATGTTGATGGTCACGGCTGCGGCCCTGCAGGCAGGGTTGCCAGCCGAAGCCATCGAAGCCGGCCTGAAAAGTTTTCCGGGTGTTCCTCACCGACTCGAACCCCTGGGGCAGCTTCAAGGCTTGGAGGTCTTCAACGACAGCAAGGCCACCAACTACGACGCTGCCGCCGTGGGCCTTCGTGCCGTCCCAGGCCCTGCATTGGTGCTCGCCGGGGGCCAAACCAAACAAGGCGACGCCGGTGAGTGGCTTGCACTACTTGAGCAGCGCGCCTGCGCCGTGGTGTTGTTTGGCGCTGGAGCTTTCGAACTCAAGGCACTGATCGAGGCTTCAAGCTTCGACGGAGAGCTCTGGATCGAAGACGACCTCGCCGCCGCCCTGAGCCGAGCCATGGATTGCAAGACCGCACGATCAGCAAGCACACTGCTGCTCTCACCAGCCTGTGCCAGTTTTGATCAATACTCGGATTTTGAAGCCCGCGGCGAACACTTCAGAACCCTGATCAAGAATGCCCAAGCCGCTTAATCACCACGGTGGGGTCAGCGCAAGAGCAGGCAAAAAACGAAGTTAAAGTTGTTCAGATCGATTTAGAGAACAGCATTCGAGGATGAGTTCCCCCAACTACTGGCTGATGAAAAGCGAGCCTGATGTGTATGGGATTCACCATCTCAAGGAGGAAGAAACCACGTTGTGGGATGGAATTCGTAACTACCAGGCCCGCAATTTCATGCGCTCTATGGCCGTTGGAGACAAAGCGTTTTTCTACCACTCAAATTGCAAGCCCCCTGGAATTGTGGGCCTGATGGAAGTGATTGAGCTTGGGGTGATCGACCCCACCCAATTCGATCCAACGTCGAAATATCACGATCCGGCATCAAAGCCGGATTCACCCCGTTGGGACTGTGTGCGTCTTCGCTACTGCGGCGAATTCGCCACCATGCTGAGCCTTGATGCCCTGAAAGAGACTTACACCGCCGAGCAACTCACCGTGGTGCGAAGGGGCAACCGTCTTTCCATCCTCCCTGTCGACGCTGAGATCGCCAGCGACTTGCTCGAACAGCTCGGCCCTCTCCAGTGAGGCTAGGGGCGTCATGACGCGGGAGCGGCTTCCCATCAGCACCGTCCTGCCAAGAGCCTGGATCGGCTTTCGCAACGCCCCCTGGCGACTGATCAGCCTGGCTGCACTCAGCCTGAGCACGGCTGCAGGCCTCGGCACCCTTGCCCACGAGCTGGAGAAAACCGGCGCTTCCTGGAGCCTGCACGCCAGCCACTTGGCCTGGGCGCTGTCGTTGTTCGTGCCGCTTGCGCCCTTGGTCGGCCTGCTCCAGCAGGCCGACACCCTGCTGCCAGGCAGCGGGCAAAACCTTCAGGGAGTCGCATCCAAGCGCCATCAACTGACTTGGTTGTTGCGCCAATCACTCACCCTCATCGTGATTGAGGGGCTGATTTTGATGGGCAGCGTGAGCCTGATTCGCACCATCACCAACGCCTTGATCATTCATAGCGGAGTGCTGGCAGCAGGCTTCTGTGGGGCAGCACTGCTCGGCCTGGGAGCCTGGACCCTGGGCCAATGCCTTGCCTTGCCCCTACTCATCCATCACCACTACCGGCCCCTAGAGGCCATGGAGCACAGCCGCAGGCTGGTGCAACACAATCGCCTCAAAGCTTTGGCCCTACTGGGGCTTCTTGTCGGCATCAACATGCTGGGACTGATGGGCGCTTGCCTCGGGCTTCTGCTCACACTTCCCTTCAGCGCTTTGGTGCTGATGGCCGGCTGCAGAACTCAAACGCCCTGGAGCAACGACTGACGGCTGAACATATTGCCGACATACAGACGGGTGATCTCCCGGGACTCAACGCCGTTCTGCACCAGGAAACCCGCTAAAGCGGCTTGAATCAAGCGGTACTGATCCCAGTTGGGATAGCGCTCGATAAAGCTGGTCATGGCCTGCTGAATCGGCTCAGGCAGCTCGGCGTGGAAGCTCACCACGCCGTCTGCGGCACCCCCTTGAACAGGCTCAACATCCAGCTGGGTTTCGAGAAGGGCTGTTTGAACCGAATCCAACGCCTGCACGTCTTGCATTCCAAAGCCCACGAACGCTAATCAGTTCTCCACATCCGTCAGCCACCGTCAAGGCAACCGTCATCGAGCGATCCCATCCGCTCTCCGAATGAGACTCCAGGCCTGGAGCCCTTCTGGGACAAGCGATGCAGAAAACGGGTTGAAACCCAAATCAGCAACTGTGTCCGTCAAGACCATGAACGCCACAGGCCGACTTTTCCACAGCGACAGCCACCACGATGCTTTCGAGCACCTGGCCTGTGGAAAAACTGTGCAAGGCCTGCGGGGAACCCGGGAAAAATCAAAGAAATCAATTTCGATTAGCCCTGCTTATGAGAGGGGTAATCCCATGCCGTTCTCATGGCAGTCACGAAGGCTGGCGCTGCCGGCGCTGGCCAATGAGCCTCCAGACCTCTGGCACCATCGCGACCCTCAAGCACCACCTGCACTCGCCAGAGATCGCGACTCCCTTCCAAGCAGCCCCACCAAGCACCGGACTCCATCTCCAACTCAATGGACTCCTCTGCCATGAGCTGGGACCGCAGCGCCTGGTGTTGATCGGTAAGCGCCGAGAGCAGGGTGACCAATCCCGCTGCTTCCATCTCGGTGAGCTCGAAAGCCCAGCCTTCTCCGCCAATCAAAACGGGAAACACTGGACGTGATGCATCTCGGGCCAGACGCCAGCCTGGCCCCTCCTGCTGAATCATCCAGGGAGCAGATCAGGCTGATCCTGCTCATCGCTCAATTCCACGATGGCGCGCTGCACAGGCTTCACGCTCGACTCCTCCAAGAGCCCATCGAAATCGTCAAAACGACGCTGTTTGGCACGAAACGCAATCCGCACGGTGGTGAGATAACGGTTGCTCGACTGGCGAATCAGACTTTCACCTCGCTTGGCCAGGTCTTGGGAATCCACACCAGCGCTAATCACGTTATTCCGAGCATGAATTCACCATCCTAAGTGAGGAGGTCACTTGGGAAAGGAACATGCATTGGATACGTGCGCTGAAGGCTTCCAGGAACCCGCAACACAATCTGTCGTCCGAGTCCCATGGCGGCCAAGGGGCGGCGCAAGAGCGTCAATAAACCACTGACCTCCTCAAGGTGGCGGGCATCCACGCACTCCACGCGGATACTTCCCCAGCTGCGTGACATGCGGCAATCCCGCAAGGGCTCCAATTGAGCCTCCAGTTCGGGCTCCTCTCGATAAAAGGACCACACCAACAGCTGCAAGCGATCCATCGCGATACCCCGTAACCTTCTCCTCTCTCCAACCTGCCCATGGCGTTGGACCAGTCCCCGACGGGCGAACAAAACCTTCAGCTTTCAGCAACAGCTGGCACTCTCGCCATCGATTTGGGGAGCACAACCACTGTGGTGGCCTTCCAGGCCAAGGATCAACCACAACCCGAATTATTGATTCTCGAAGCCATCAGCCACAAGCCAGGCCAGGTGCCGAGCCTGCTATGGAGTCATGGCCTCGCTGACCCCAGCCCGCTGGTGGGGCGACAGGTGCTTGACGCGGGTCTTGCCGATCGTGAATCACCCCAGTTGCTACGCGATTTCAAACGCAGCATTGGCGCTCCAGACTCCGCGAGGGAACGAGCCACAAACCTGACAGCCGAACAGGCCGCCGAAGCCCTATTGCACCAGATCTGGAGGCGACTCCCAAGCCATCTCGAGGTCCAACGCCTCGTGCTGACCGCCCCCGTGGAGCACTACCGCGGGTATCGCCAGTGGTTGCTGCAGGCCAGCGAGACCCTGCCCGTCGAGGAGGTGGCACTGGTGGATGAACCCACTGCGGCAGCCCTTGGAGCGGGTGTCGCTCCCGGGGCACGGCTGCTGGTGATCGACATCGGTGGCAGCACCATCGACCTCTCACTGGTGGCCCTGGAAGGCGGTGAAGGGCGGGCAGCCCCCCTGGCCCAATTGCTGCGCTTCGGGGGGCGCAGCCTGCAGAACAGTCGTCAGACCCTTCGCTGCGCGAAAGTTTTGGGTAAAGCCGGCCTGCCGTTGGGCGGCCGCGATCTGGATCGCTGGATCGTGGAGCATCTCCACCCATCTCAAGGAGAGAGCGGCAGCGTTCCGACCACCGCGGCCCTGAATGCAGCGGAGCGCCTGAAGTGTCGCCTGAGTGATCCAGGCTTGGATCAACACACCACAGTCACGGAGCTCGCCACTACTGAAGAAGGCTCCCAACTGGAACTCAAGCTGAGCCGCAACCAACTCGACGCACTACTGGAACAACGAGGGTTCCTTCAGGTGCTCGACGACCTACTCGAGACCACGCTCGCGGGAGCGCGCCAATACAACTGCCAACTCGATGATCTCGAGGGGGTGTTGGCGGTGGGAGGTGGAGCCCAATTACCTCTGCTGCAGCAGTGGCTGGGCCAACGCTTGGCCACCGTGCCACTCCTGAGCGCACCACCGATCGAAGCCGTCGCCTCAGGAGCCCTGAGCCTCACCCCAGGCGTGCGGGTCCGTGATGTGCTGCAGAGGGGGGTTTCCTTGCGCTGCTGGGACCGTCGTTCAGGCACTCATCATTGGCACCCTCTTTTTGTGCCTGGTCAGACCTGGCCCACTGAGACTCCGTTTGTGCTTGTTCTTGCCTGCGGTGACACCGAACAGCAAGCGATCGAACTGGTCCTCGGGGAACCGGAGAACCAAGCCCGGCATGACGTGGTGTTCATCAATGGCTTGCCCACTCTCCGAGGCAGCAGTGGGACTCCCCGTGTCCAGACCTGGGAGGCCCGCGCGGCCAACCTGCCCCTCAACCCACCAGGCAATCCCGGCGAAGACTGTTTAAGACTGAAGTTTCGCCTCAACGAACAGGCGCAACTCATCGTTGAAGGAGAAGATCTGCGCACGGGTGAATCACTCCCGCAACAGATGCTGGGCCCCGTGCGATAGGGAGCCACCCCCCTCGTTGGGGCAGGGCGGTGAAAGCTCCGTCCACGGCGGCATGAGAAGGGGAGCTGCCGTCCATAGAACTGTGATGACGATTCGGGATCCCCCTCGTGGCGCTGCGTCGCCATCGCCTTCCCCGCTATTGGCTGGGGCTCACTCTTGGGAGTGTGACTCTGTTGTGTGCAACGGCTTACTGGTGGGAACGTCAGCTTCCAGGCCGGCTCGCAACAGCCATTAACGATGCCGATTACGTGGCTTGCTTGCACTACAGCCGACAATTGGCCGCCTTGCGCTGGCTCGGCCAAAAGGCCCCGGAAGAACAAGCCCTGTGCCGCAGACGTGGCGCCCAGGAAGCTTGGAAGGACCAACGCACCGCCGAAGCCCTCCAGTTGCAGGAGAAGCTGGTGAACTCAGGGGTGGGCACCCCTCTCGAGCGACGTCGCGATCTTGCACAGCTGCAGAGCTGGCGCAACCAACTGCGCAACCAAGCCCTCGAAACATTCCGATCAGGCAACATCGCCAAGGCACTGGAACTCCTGAAGCCCGTGGAGAGCAGCTTGAGCCCCGCGGGAAGTCGCCTGAGCGACAGCCTCAACGAGACGTGGAAACGCAACCAACTCGATCACCAGCGCTTGGCTGAACTGGTCAAAACCAAGCGCTGGTGGGAAGCTCTGGCGGTCATGAATCGCCTGGATCACCCCTGGTGGCAGCAGCGCTCCCTGGGGCTCAGACGCACCGTGGAGACGGCCATCGATGCCTTGAAAGACCAACAAGAGCACCAAAACCACGGTGATCTGCCTTCCCACAGCGTTCCCAACGCCCAACTCAACCAAGCGGTGCAACAACGGATCGCACAGGGAATGGAGCCCTGGAAAGCGTTTGAAACCGGCTGTCAGGACGTGGGCGGGCACGTTGTGGAGGAGGGGCCGGAAAGCCTGTGCAAACGCCGCTGAACAACGGTTAGCCAGGAGGGACAAGCCCGTGGTGCACCATGACCCATGACACAATTGGGCCAGCAGTGCAACGGCTCATGCAACCCGGAGACAAGGTGGTGGTGTCCGCAAACGTTGTGGTCTACAACCATCCCCAACACCGGGGCGAAGCCTTTGACCTACAAGGCAGCAACGGCGAGGTCGTGACCGTTCTGAACGATTGGAAGGGCAAGCCCATCAGCCCCACGCTCCCGGTGGTGGTGGCCTTCGGGCGCTACAAGGCCCATTTCCGCAGCGACGAACTGAGCGCGGCTGACTGAGCGCGGCTGACTGGGCCAGCGCTCAACAACAGGTTTTACGGATCGCGGCGGAGGTACACACCCTCTTCACCGTCCAGATCCTGGAGTCGCAACTCAATGGTCTCGCTGCGACGGGTTGGTACGTGGCGGCCACAGAAATCCGGTTGGATCGGCAGTTCCCGATGCCCCCGATCCACCATCACCAGCAACATCACCCGTCTCGGCCGTCCCCAAGCCTGAATGGCTTCCAGGGCGGCGCGAATGGTGCGGCCCGTGAAGATCACATCATCAACCAACAGCACATCCCTGCCCTCAACGCTGATGGGCAAATCCGTTGCTTCAACCATGCGTGTCCCAACACGTCCCAGGTCATCGCGATGGAACGTGGGATCAAGGGTTCCTTGCGCCAAAGGGTGACCCGTGAGCACTTCAAGCTGGCGGGCCAAAACTTTGGCCAAATGGACCCCCCGGGTCGGAATCCCGAGCAAAAGCAGATCCTCGCTGCGATCAACGCTTTCAAGAACCTGGGTGGAAAGGCGCTGCAGCGTGCGCGTCAGATCCTGAGCAGACAGAATCTCAAGTCTTCCGGGGCCAGAAGGGTCAGACATGGAGCCGTCTCTGAGCCTCTGCAGTGTATGGGCGTTGTCGTGAGCAAAACCTGACCGACCCTGAACCGAACAGCGCGATCGAAGCTTCTAGAGGTACCTTAAATATGGAGAAGCTCTTAAGAACAGATAGTCCGGGAGTGAGTGTGACGACCAGCAGTGGTAAAGCCCCAAGTCGTAAAGCCGGCGTCGCCCCCGTGGTGCTGGCCATCCTTGATGGATGGGGTCACCGCGAAACCAACGTCCACAACGCCATTCGCAGTGCCGAGACGCCCGTCATGGACGCCCTCTGGCACGCCTATCCCCATAGCTTGATTGAGGCCAGCGGCGCCCACGTCGGACTGCCCGACGATCAGATGGGCAATTCTGAAGTCGGTCACCTCACCATCGGAGCCGGGCGGATCATCCGCCAAGAACTGGTGCGCATTTCTGAGACGGTGCGCAACAAGCAACTGGGCCAGACAGCAGCCCTATCTGCCTTAGCCCAAACCCTGAAGAGCAATGGAGGCACCCTGCATCTGATCGGACTCTGTTCCGATGGTGGCGTCCATAGCCATGTCGACCATCTCTGCGGGCTCCTGCAATGGGCCGCCCAAGAGGGCATTGGTCGCGTCGCGATCCATGCCATTACCGATGGTCGCGACACCCCCACCGAAAGTGCGCCGGGATACCTGAGCCAGGTTCAAGAGGCAATCGCCAGCAGTGGCATCGGAGAAATCGCCAGCCTTTGCGGCCGCTACTGGGCCATGGACCGCGACCACCGATGGGAACGCACAACCAAGGCCTACGGCTTACTCACCGATCCGTCGATCCCGTGCAGCACATCCGATCCCGTTGATGCACTGCGCGCGAGCTACAGCGAAGGCATCACGGACGAATTCTTAGAGCCCGTGCGCTTCAGTGACGCGTACCTGCGCGATGGCGACGGTTTGGTGATGTTCAATTTCCGCCCCGATCGTGCGCGGCAGCTGATCCAAGCTCTCACCGTCGAAGGGTTCGAAGGCTTTGAGCGCTCTCAGCGACCGAAGCTCGACGTGGTCACCTTCACGCAATACGAAGCAGGGCTTCCTGTATCCGTGGCCTTCCCCCCCGAATCCCTTGACCATCTTTTGGGTCAAGTGGTGTCCGAGCACGGCCTGAAGCAGTACCGCACAGCCGAAACGGAGAAGTATCCCCACGTCACCTACTTCCTCAACGGTGGCATTGAGCAGCCGCTCGAAGGCGAAGATCGACATCTTGTGCCCTCGCCCCGGGTCGCGACCTACGACGAAGCACCGGCGATGTCGGCCGACACGCTCACGGACAGCTGTATCGCGGCCATTGATCGAGGCATCTATTCCCTTGTGGTGATCAATTACGCCAACCCCGACATGGTCGGCCACACCGGGGTGATGTCAGCTGCCACCGAAGCGATCCAAACCGTTGACCATTGCATCGGCAGGTTGCTGGATGCCGTTGGACGGATGGGGGGCACCTTGCTGATCACCGCCGACCATGGCAATGCAGAGCTGATGCAAGGCCCGGATGGTCAGGCCTGGACCGCCCACACCACCAATCCTGTGCCCGTGATTCTGGTGGAAGGCGAGCGGCGCAAAGTGGCTGGCATGGGCAATGCCCTCCGTCTCCGTGATGACGGCGGCCTCGCCGACATCGCCCCTACCTTGCTTCAACTCCTTGAGCTTCCCAAGCCCGAAGCCATGTCAGGATCCAGCCTGATCGAGGCCATCGAAGCTCCGTCGCCCCTCAGCGCCAGGCTTCCCCAACCGGTCTGACCCTTTCTTCTCTTTGTCACCATGCTGACCACCGTTCTGTCTTGGACCTGGATTGGCAGTGGCGTGCTGCTCATCCTGCTCGTGCTGCTGCACAGCCCCAAAGGAGATGGCATGGGAGGCCTTGCTGCGAGCGGCAGCTCGATGTTCACCAGCGCAAGCAGTGCAGAAGCGACCCTCAACAGGATCACCTGGACCTGCCTGGCTGTGTTTCTGAGCTTGGCCGTCATTTTGAGCGCCGGCTGGCTGAGCTGATGCTCAGCTGATCAACCTCAACGGTCCAGCCCGACCAGGAGTCATCAACAGAACTCTCGCTGCCGGAAGCCGCAGCAGGATGTTGTTGATGTGATTCAGAGTTGCTTGTACCGCCTGAGCCAGCAGGGAAGATCCAAGAAAAGGCTTAAGCGCAGGAACAGTGCGACCGACCGTCAGCCATCGGCGCTGTCGTGACGAGCAACGCACGTGAATCAAGTTGGCAAGTCGGCCCGGCCCGCTCTCGGGTCAGCCCCGTAAGTCCGGCTCCTGAAGTCCGGAGCGCAGAAACGCAACGCTCTTCTGAACACGATCGATCTCATAGTCGGTCTTCACCTTCTGCTTTTCCAGGACCTCCACACGC
>JAAZVJ010000197.1 GCA_018623675.1 Synechococcus sp. HW_metabat.54
CCAACAGTGAGCAAGGGATCGTTATTGCGGAACCAGATCCAGTCGCGAATCGGTGGCGTGTTCAGGAGATCACGGCGGGTTAGTGAAAGCCCAAGCTTCGCGGAGGCACCCAGAAGCACCTCAACCATCTCGTCGCCGTTTTTGCAGTTGGCGAGCGCTTCATTCGTGCGTTTGGCACCATCAAGGGCCTTCACCAGCAGCGCGATCTGCTGGGGTACAGGGAGTTTGTTGGGCTGCATACCCCCTCGGGAAACCCCACCGTGTTAATCGATTGCCATAGGGATGGCTGATCAGCACGGTGGCTTGTTATCGAACGTTGTTGAGCACCAAGAACCCACCCGGGCCTTCAGGCTTCCGCTAAAGCGTCGGGGATTGTGGCAGTTGGAGCTTCAAACGTTCCCTCCTTCACAAATTCCAAGCGCAGCTTCATGAAGGTGATGAATTTGGGGTCGGTGGACACCACGGCTGCCGCGGGCTGGGGTACGGCACTGGCAACGCTGGCCATTTCTGGAGCCTGCAAGAAAGCCGGACGCCGTACGAGCCAGAAATCAATTTCCTTCCCCTGCTCTGCGTAGTTGCGACGGCGCTCCTTTAGCACCTCCTCAAGGGGCTCCTCCTCGGTCAGAAAGCGCTCGCTGGCAGCAACGAAGTGATAGCTGGTCATCAGTTCAAACGTCCGAACAGGGGGTCTCGGCGGGGATTCTCTACCAGACGGCGCATTTCGCTCACCGCGCTTTGCAATCCGACGGCCAGTGCTCTCGCAACGATGGTGTGGCCAATGTTGAGCTCCTCCATGCCTTCGATAGCTGCCACGGGCTCCACGTTTTGGTAGGTGAGGCCATGCCCGGCATTGACCCGTAGACCCAAAGCTCTCGCTTGGGCCGTGGCTTCCGTCAAACGGGCGAGTTCAGCGGGTTGTTGCTCCCAGGAGGCCTCGGCGTAGGTGCCGGTATGCAGTTCCACCCAGCGAGCACCTGTGGCCTGACAGGCCTGGAGCTGCTGGATGTCGGGGTCAACAAACAGGCTCACCGGTATTCCATCCGCCTGCAGTCGGTGCACCATGTCAGTGAGGCTTTGCACTTGCTCTGCAACGTTCAACCCCCCCTCGGTGGTGACCTCTTCTCGGCGTTCGGGCACCAGGGTCACCATGTCGGGCTTGATCCGCATGGCGATTGCCTCCATCTCGGGAGTGGCGGCCATTTCCAAATTCAAGCGACTGCGCACCGTCTGCCGCAGCAGTTCCACATCGCGGTCCTGGATGTGGCGCCGGTCTTCACGCAGATGAACGGTGATGCCATCGGCGCCACCGAGTTCGGCAAGCAGCGCCATGGGCACAGGATCCGGCTCCACCGTCCTGCGGGCTTGGCGCACGTTGGCGATGTGATCGATGTTGACCCCGAGGCTGGCCACAGTGCTCCCCTCTGACCGAGCAACTCTATGCAGGGCTAGGGGGTTAGAGAGGGGCAGGCCGAAGGATCAACTGCCCGTTGTTGAGTCCAATGCGCGTTGAGTGCCTCTAGGTTTCGTGGCTGATCAGCAGACGAGCCTTCGCGGTGACCTCGAGCCTGGCGACGCGCGAACAAGCTCTGGCTTCTGGCATCGACCCATTCTGGGCGCCCCTGGCCATGTTGCTCACGCAGGACGTCGCTCTCAATGGCTTTTTTCGTGAGCGGGTGGTTCTCGGCTCTGAGCACCTGCCCAAGGAAGGCCCTGTCCTATTGGCACCAACCCATCGCGCTCGCTGGGATGCGTTGATGTTGCCCATGGCTGCCGGTCGCCGGATCACGGGTCGGGACTGCCGCTTCATGGTCACCCGCACGGAGATGGTGGGGTTGCAGGGATGGTTCCTGCACCGTTTGGGTTGTTTTGCCGTTGATCAAGGACGGCCGTCGATGACCACTCTGCGTTATGCCATCGACCTCTTGGCTGCGGGTGAGCAGTTGGTGGTTTTCCCTGAAGGACGGATCAACCGCAGCGATGAACCCATCCGGTTGCAACAGGGATTGGCACGACTGTCTCAGTTGGCAACCCGGCAAGGAGTCCCAGTGCAGGTTGTGCCGGTCGGTCTGGCTTACAGCAACGCGCGTCCAAAACCATTTGGCCGCTCATCAGTGTGTTTTGGCCCACCCCTGATGGCCCATGGCAGCGGCAAGGAAGCCACCAAGGCCTTCAACGATTTGCTCGCTTCGCGGATGCAATCAGCTGAACAAGCGGCCCGTGAGGCAGTCGGTCGTCCCCTGATATCCCCTTAAAGTCTGGCCAAAGTTTGGTCTGTTCATGGCTTCTCGCCTTTCGCTGACTGCCCTGGCTCTGGTTGCTGGTCTGGTGGCTGCCCCCTCAGCATCTTTCGCTCAGGCCGATGGTCAGGGTTCCGGTGGAGTCACAAAAGTGCTCGCCTCCGCTGGTGCTGGATTCAACACCGAGGCTGTGCAGTCTTTGATTGACCGCGGCGATGCTGCTGTGGCCGCCGGCAACCTCGACCAAGCTCGCAAGGATTACGACACGGCCCGCTCTGCTTCGAAGCAGTTGCTGGCGTTTTATCGGGATCTCAGCGGTGCGTTTCGTGGCCTGGATGCACGGATCCCCCGCGAGATGGATACCAAGGGTCGTGCAGCATTGACGCTGCTTGCTGAGTCCAACTTGAGGTTGGCTGCACTGTTCCGCCGTCAGAACCAGCCCGAGGTGGCTGTTCCAGTTCTGATTGAGGTGGTTCGTCTGATGACTCCTTCGAATCCTCAAGGACAGAAGGCTTACCAGAGTTTGCTCGAGCTGGGGTTCGTCGAAACGCCTTTCGCTGCAGCTAAATCCAGCTCCAACTGATCTTTTGCGGCAGATCGCCACTGATCTGCCAGCATCAATTCCCAGCTGATCAAGATTGATGGTGCAACCCGAAGCAGTGGCCGCGGCAATCCGCCAAGCTCTGCCCGATGCTGAAGTCGAGATCGAAGATCTCACTGGAGGTGGCGATCACCTCAAAGTCAGCGTTGTTTCCACTGGCTTTAGTGGGCTCTCACGGATCAAACAGCACCAATTGGTGTACCGCGCCTTGCGAGAACAGTTGGCTAGTGAGGCCATTCACGCTCTGGCACTCAATACCTCAACACCAAGCTGATGTTTAGCTGATCAGCACATCGGCA
>JAAZVJ010000198.1 GCA_018623675.1 Synechococcus sp. HW_metabat.54
GCGGAAAGCTTCATTGCCGCTTTCATGCCGTTTCCAAGTTCACGACATGGCAGACCAGGTCAGCCATGCGGCTGCTGTAGCCCCACTCGTTGTCGTACCAGGCAAAGACCTTGAGTTGGGTGCAGTCCACCACCATTGTTGAAGGTCCATCGATGACGGAACTTCGGTTGTCGTTGGTGTAGTCGCACGACACCAACGGGCGTGTTTCGTAGCCGAGGATGCCTTTGAGAGGGCCTGCAGCAGCTTCGGCAAAGGCGGCATTCACCTCTTCAACGGTGACTGCTCGTTTGAGTTCAAACACTGCATCAGTGAGCGAACCGTTCAAGAGCGGCACCCGCACGGCATGGCCGTTGAGCTTGCCTTCCAATTCAGGAAAGATCATCGCGATGGCCTTGGCCGACCCCGTGGTGGTGGGAATCAACGAGGTGAGGCCTGAGCGGGCTCGGCGAAGGTCTGATTTGAAGGCATCCACGGTCACCTGGGTGTTGGTGATGTCGTGAATGGTGGTGATCATTCCGTGCTTGATGCCGAAACTCTCGTGCACCACCTTCACCACCGGTGCCAAGCAATTGGTGGTGCACGAGGCTGCGGTCACCAATCGGTGCTTGTCCGGTTGATAGAGATCGTGGTTAATGCCATACACAATGTTCAAGGCTTCCTGGCCGGCCACTTCACCCTTCACGGGACAAGCAACGACGACCCGTTTGAGTCCGGCCTGCTCGAAATAGGGGTTCAGGGTTTCCGGTGTTTTGAATTTTCCGCTGGCTTCCAGCACCATCTCCACCCCGAGCTCTCGCCATGGCACGTCGGTTGGTTGGCTGTGTTGCGACCAGCTCAGCGGTTGGCCATTCAGGCTGAAGCCGTCGCGATCGACAGTGATCGCCTGATGCCAGCGTCCATGGACGGAATCGAATTCCAGCAAGTGGGCGCCAGCGGCTGCATCACCAGCGGGATCGTTGACATGCACAAGCTCGATCCCGGGGCGTCCCCAGAGGGCTCGAAACACCAATCGGCCGATGCGCCCGAAACCGTTAATGCCAATGCGCATGATCCAGCGGGCCGAAGCCGCAGTTGACTCATCAATTGATCTTGATGCATCAACGGTAGTTGATGCAAGTCAGTAGGTGCTGCTCTCGATAGCGTTAGATGGCTTTGCCCGTCGTTGCGCGTTCCGGTTCCTTTGATGACTGCTGTTCAGGCCACTGTTGACCCCGCTGTGGCGCGCAGTTTGCTCAAAGCGCTGGCTGATCCGGTGCGGCTCCAGATTGTTGAAGCCCTTGCAGGTGGTGAGCGCTGTGTCTGCGACCTCACCGCCGATCTGGGGCTGGCGCAGTCCCGTCTGTCTTTCCATCTCAAGGTGCTCAAAGACTGTGGGCTGCTCGCAGATCGCCAGAGTGGTCGCTGGGTGTACTACCGCCTCCAGCCCGATGTGATTGAGGGGTTGCAGGTTTGGCTCGGTGCGCTGGTGGAGCGCTCTCAGCAGAGTGGTCGCTGCTGCAATGGCTGATTGGCCTGTGTCAGAGGGCGATCGGCGGTTGTTTTTTCCGGCCACCCAACGCAATCAGGCTCCGATTGCCGAGGTGCTTGCCCATTGGCTGCCTAGGCAAGGTCAGGTGCTTGAGGTTGCCAGTGGGAGTGGAGAGCACGCTGTTGCTTTTCAGCGTCGATTCCCCGGCATCACATGGCAGGCCAGTGACCCTGATCAGGATCACTGCTCAAGTGTGCAGGCTTGGATCCAGCACGCCGGGCTTAAGGGGCGGATGCCGCGTCCGTTACAGCTGGACGTGAGGACCAGGCCTTGGGCTCTACCCCTTGCGGCATCTGATGCTCTTGATGCAGTGGTTGCGATCAATCTGATTCACATCGCTGCTTGGGAATGCTGTGAATCGCTCGTGGCAGAAGCCGCTCAGCGTTTGAAGCCCGGTGCTCCCTTGGTGATCTATGGCCCCTTCCGGCGCGGTGGCGTTCATATCAGCGAAAGCAATGAGGCGTTTGATCAGTCGTTGCGAAGCCGCTGCGCTGACTGGGGCGTGCGCGATTTGGAGTCGCTGGAGAGTCTTGCCAGTGACTGTGGATTCACTGAGCAGCGTCTTGAACTGATGCCAGCCAACAATCTGATGGTTGCGTTTTCTCGTTAGTTGTTGGCGATCCGGTCGCCGGGGCCTGGTGATCTTTTGCCTCTCGATGGCAGTGAATGCAGTGGCTTTTGCCGGCTAATGCGAGCGCCATGGATGGTTTTTGCAGCCGATCGATGGCCTGGCTCGGATGTCTCGAGGGTTCTTGGTAGATGCAGGTCGATCACTGTTGAGTTGCTTGTCAGTTACTCACGAGTTACTCAGCGGTTGCTTCACGGTGACTAGCGAGTTACTTTGTGGGAGTTGATGCAGGGTGGATGAAGGCATTGCCCCGAGAGAATCAGGTCAAGCTCACGGTGTCGGTGCCGCCGAGTCTTCATGTGCTTCTGCGCAGTTGGGCCCAGTGCGAAGGACGCGAGCTCACCAGCGTGGTTCTTCAGTGTGTGGAGCTGTCTGTGCGGCAACTCAAAAGCAATGGCTCAATCCCCGCTGGGGCGATTCGCAACTATGAGGTCGCCTGCGAGGAGCGCCTGGCTGCCAGCGGCATGGGTGGCGCGTGATGGTCAGTTTTGAAGCAATTGAGCAGGCGCTTGTGGCTCCCTCCATGGAGTCGGTGATTGCCGTTACCGAGCGCTATCAGTATTTGGAAGAGCACCGCGCGGCGCGAGTGTTCACTGCCTATCGCGAGCTTGATCACACCCTTTGCATTGGATTTGCCCAGGATCTCAATCGCCAGCAGCGTCAGCTGTTGGATGATCGTGGCTTTGTTCTCTTTGGTGAGCGCGAAGGAACGCAGAGAGAGCACCGACTCCTCTTGCTCACCCTGGAAGAAATCGGTTTTTCTTGCAGCTATGGCCCTGGATATTTCACGGCCTCAAAGCAACTGCTCACCCACCTCCGCAATCTTGGTTGGCCCCTAGGGGAGCTGCAGCAGCTGATCTCCAGGGTGGGTGGCTCTAAAGATGGCTCTTCGTTTCCTCAATAGCGGGACGATTTTTGACCCAATCGATTGTGATGGCGATCGGGTTGCAAGGGCAGTGACTCGGCTGTTTGTCCCGCCA
>JAAZVJ010000199.1 GCA_018623675.1 Synechococcus sp. HW_metabat.54
ATCCACTCCCGGCACCGGAAGGGTTCTGCGGGCAACTGCGGCCCTATCAAGAGCGGGGGCTGGGATGGCTGTCGTTCCTGCATCGCTTTGATCAAGGGGCCTGCCTGGCCGACGACATGGGCCTGGGCAAAACCATCCAGCTGCTGGCTTTTCTTCAACACCTCAAAGCCGAACAGGAACTGAAACGCCCCGTGCTGCTGGTGGCACCCACCTCGGTGCTCACCAACTGGAAGCGGGAGGCGGCGGCCTTTACCCCCGAGCTTGAGGTGAAGGAGCACTACGGACCCAGGCGGCCCTCAACCCCTGCCGCTCTCAAGAAAGCTCTCAAAGGCGTTGATCTGGTGCTCACCAGCTACGGCCTACTGCAACGCGACAGCGAGCTACTGGAAAGTCTCGACTGGCAAGGCATGGTGATCGATGAAGCCCAGGCGATCAAAAATCCCAGCGCCAAACAGAGCATGGCGGCCAGGGATCTCGCCCGCCCTGGCCGCAACAGCCGCTTCCGCATCGCCCTCACCGGCACGCCGGTTGAGAACCGAGTCAGCGAGCTCTGGGCCTTGATGGACTTCCTCAATCCGCGCGTGTTGGGCGAGGAAGACTTCTTCCGCCAGCGCTACCGGATGCCGATTGAGCGTTACGGCGACATGTCGTCGCTGCGAGACCTCAAATCGCGAGTTGGTCCCTTCATCCTGCGCCGACTGAAGACCGACAAAGCGATCATTTCCGACCTGCCCGAAAAGGTGGAACTGAGCGAATGGGTGGGGCTGAGCAAGGAGCAGAAGTCGCTCTACGCCAAAACCGTGGAAGACACCCTCGATGCCATTGCTCGCGCACCCAGGGGCCAACGCCATGGCCAAGTGCTGGGCCTGCTCACCAAGCTCAAACAGATCTGCAACCACCCGGCCCTTGCCCTCAAGGAGGAACAGGCCGGCGACGACTTCCTTCAGCGTTCCGCCAAGCTGCAGCGCCTTGAGGAAATCCTCGACGAAGTGATTGAGGCAGGAGATCGGGCTCTGCTCTTCACCCAGTTCGCTGAATGGGGAAATCTGCTGCAGGGCTACCTCCAACGGCGCTGGCGCAGCGATGTGCCCTTCCTCAGCGGCAGCACCAGCAAAAGTGAACGCCAAGCCATGGTCGACCGTTTCCAGGAAGACCCCCGCGGGCCGCAGCTGTTCTTGCTCTCCCTGAAAGCCGGTGGTGTGGGCCTCAACCTCACCCGCGCCAGCCACGTGTTCCACATCGACCGCTGGTGGAACCCGGCCGTGGAAAACCAGGCCACCGACCGCGCTTACCGGATCGGTCAGACCAACAGGGTGATGGTGCACAAATTCATCACCAGCGGCTCCGTCGAAGAAAAAATCGATCGCATGATTCGCGAGAAGTCGCGACTCGCCGAAGACATCATTGGCTCCGGCGAAGATTGGCTTGGCGGTCTCGACATGGGCCAGCTCAAAGAACTGGTGAGCCTCGACGACACTTGAAACCATGACCATCACCCCCTCCACCCCCGGCATCAACACCTCCCTCAGTGATGAGGGACTGGGCCAACAGCCCTGGTGGGTTGAGCAGTGGATGGAGCTGATCAACTCCTACCGCTTCAAGAAGCGACTGGAGCGAGCCTGGACCTACGCCCGTGAAGGCAACGTCACCTCGATCCGCTTTGAAGGCCGGCGGGTGCATGCCCGGGTACAGGGCACCGGCGAAGACCCTTACAAGGTGAAGCTCTGGCTCGATGTCCTCAACGATGAGGACTGGCGCTACGTGCTGGAGGCCCTCACCCAGAAAGCCCGCTGGTCGGCCCAGTTGTTGGCTGGGATCATGCCTTCCGATATTGAACGGGCCTTTGCCGCGAGCGGCCGGCGGCTGTTCCCTTTCAAGCTGCAGGAAGTGCGCAGCGAGTGCAGCTGCCCTGATAAGGCCAACCCCTGCAAACACATCAGCGCGGTGTACTTCCTGATGGGAGAGCGCTTCAGCGAAGACCCCTTCGTGTTGTTCCAACTGCGAGGGCGTACCCGCACCAAGTTGCTGGAAGACCTGGCCGAATACCGGCTCAAGGCCCTGGAAGCACGGGCGAAAGCTGCTGCTGAAGCAGGTGCATCAGAAAACGCCGCCGCGGCCAGTGACACCAACGCCAATCCGGATCAGGTGACGCCACCGCATCCAGCAGTGCTCGACCCAACCCTCTGGTGGCGCTACGACGCCAGCCTCGATGGTGATCTGGTGGTGATCACCCCAGCCATGGAAGGCGACACCGGGCTTGATGCGGCCGGTGAGTTACCCCTCGCCGAAGAACCGAAGTTCCCAGATGCCAAGAAGCAGTTCCTCGACCATCTGCGGGCGCAGGGTCAGGTGTTGGGTCAACAAGCCATGCTCGCTGCCATGACTGCAGGCGGTGGCTGAGCTCTCCGCCGCCTGGCTCACCCCTGAGAATCAGCGCTGGGCGATGGTGATCCAAAGCTCCCATCAGCGCGCTTTTGGCCGGGGCTTACTGCCAGGCCACATCACCACAGATCAAAGTCGAACCGCGGCTCAGAGCCTGTTCAGCTGCAGCGATCCAGTGCTGGCCCATAACGGCAATCAGGACCCAACCCTGATCTACGCCAACGCTGCAGCCCTCTTGCTTTGGCGCCGACGTTGGGACGCGATGGTGGGCATGCCATCGAGGCTGACCGCACCCGAGCAGGAGCGCAAGGAACGGGCCCAGGCCCTTGGCAGCGCGAAAAAAGTGGATGCGTTTGAGGGCTATCGCGGGATCCGCATGGATCGCGAAGGACGCAAGTTTGTGATCGACAACGCCCGCATCTGGACCCTCTGGGATGAGCAAGGAGAGCGCTGCGGCCAAGCCGCAAGCTTTGCTCACTGGTGGTGGATCTGAACCACACAACCTTCCAGAGGCAAATGCTTTTCGGTTCTCCCACCATTGCTGTCGTAGCAACCGAACTCGGTCGTCTAGACCGAACACATTAGGGCGGTTCTCCGGCTCCTCATCTCCATCCAGCAGGCGCAGATTGTCGTTGTGGGTGACACCCACCCAACCCAACTCTCCGCCTGGAGGATTCACCATGCTCACCCTGCGCCAATCCCCCTTCGACCTGCTTGAGCGCCTCGAACAGCAAGTGGCCCAGGCCGAACG
>JAAZVJ010000200.1 GCA_018623675.1 Synechococcus sp. HW_metabat.54
ACCAGCTGCAGTTAAGGCAGCGGCTTTGGCCTTTTGAACCTCGTCGAAACCGCTGTCGGCCGTAATTCCGAGGCGTGAATAGGGATCTTGTGATCCTGGATCAGAACCGGAATCCACTCCGGAAGCCATAACCACGCCGAGCACTCAACTGAGCGTATCGAGGCAAGCGTTGCAGCGGCGATCAAAGCCATGGAACGGCATCAAAACACCGGAGGCCCATGGCGAAAACCAAGGCACTGTTCAAAGTGATTACGGCGATCCCGGGCCTGGGCAGAACCCAGAGAGATACGGGTTTTGATCAGGGGCATTTGGGGGGGCAGATGGGAACCCTCCAAAATTTCCACCGCACCTTGCTGGGCACGAAAGCAGACGTAGTCAATGCCGCCGTCTCGGCTAGGGCGATGCAACCAGATGGTCTCCACCATCGCGGTTCAGAAAACTTGATAAAAGTCTGGCGAGAGGGCAGCTGGATCGCGAGAAGGGGTTCCCCCCTCACAGGCTGATCGGTTCCACCCCACTGACGACCGGAGCAACCGCACTGAGTTCAAGATCGCCATGCTCCTCAGCCAACTGGTTGAGGTTCCATTCATTCTTGAACAACAAAACCGGTCGGTTCCAGGCATCGCGAACCGTCTTGCAATTGAAGATCCGGCCCACCGTCTCCAGAGCAGGCCATCCACCAGACACCCAGCGAGCCACTTGATATCCCAATGGTTCCAGCCTTGTGGCAACGCCGTACTCATTTTCCAAGCGGTGCTGAACCACCTCGAGCTGAAGTTGACCAACAGCAGCCAGGATTGGATCCCTTTTACTTTCGTCGGTGTCGTAGAGGATCTGCACAGCACCTTCCTCACGCAATTCATTCACTCCTTTGCGGAAGTTTTTGAAGGCAGAAGGGTTGGGATTACGCAGCCAACTGAAGATTTCAGGACTGAAACAAGGAATGCCCTCGTATTCAACCTTTTGCCCTAAATAAAGGGTGTCACCGATGGCAAACATGCCCGGATTATTCAGGCCGATCACATCACCTGGATAGGCATCATCCACCACCTCCCGGTCCTGGCCAAACAGTTTCTGAGGGCGTGACAAACGAATCGTCTTACCGGTGCGAGCGTGCTGCACCGACATGTCTTTTTCGAATTTCCCGCTGCACACACGCACGAAGGCGACGCGGTCACGGTGGCGAGGATCCATGTTGGCCTGGAGCTTGAACACAAAACCACTGAAACCAGGCCGCACAGTGTCGATTTCACCGCTGCTGCTCACCCGTGGAATTGGTTTCTGGGCCAGCTCCAAAAAGGCATCAAGGAACGGGCGCACGCCGAAGTTGGTCATCGCCGAACCGAAGAACACAGGAGTGAGTTCCCCGGCATGGACCAATTCCAGGTCCAATTGCGCACCGGCAGCCTCCAACAACTCCAACTCCTCCAGAGCCTGCTCCAACAAATCGGGCTCCACGAGCTCCAGCAGTTGGGGATCATCAGCATCCAGTTCCCGCTCCTCCGCCTGCCGCCCCCGCTCAGCACGACTGAACAGAATCACCCGGCGGGTGCGGCGGTCGATCACACCACGGAATTGCTCACCACTACCAATCGGCCAATTCACAGCCCAAGGGGTGAGGCCAAGCTCCGATTCGATCTCATCCAGCAACGACAAAGGCTCACGCCCCGGACGATCCATCTTGTTGATGAACGTGAAAATCGGGATCTGGCGCATGCGGCAGACCTCGAACAATTTGCGGGTCTGGGGCTCAAGGCCCTTCGCCGCGTCTTCCAGCATCACTGCGTTATCGGCAGCAGCCAGGGTGCGGTAGGTGTCTTCCGAAAAGTCTTGGTGACCAGGAGTATCCAGAAGATTGATGGTGTTGGGGCCGTAATCGAACTGGAGCACCGTGGAGGTGATCGAAATACCCCGCTGCTTTTCCAGCTCCATCCAGTCGGAAGTCACCTTGCGCTGTTCACCACGTGCTTTCACCGCACCGGCCTGCTGGATGGCACCCCCGTAAAGCAGGAGTTTTTCCGTGAGCGTGGTTTTACCCGCGTCGGGGTGGGAGATGATCGCGAAATTGCGACGACGATCAACGGCCTCAGCCAGGGCCTGCAATTCCGGTGACGACACTGAAGAGGAGCTGCTGGTCATCGAGACAGCCTGTCAGAGCAAGGATCCCCACACCTCTAAATAACGGTCTTCAAAAGCGTTGACTTGGAGCTGATCAGCCAGCCCAGCCTGCTGGAGCTGTTGCTTCACCTCCTGGGGAGTGAACGCAGCCTGCAGCGACGCGACGTAATCCCTTTGCAGCACGGGCGGTGCATCGTTCACATAACACTCGCGCAAACGCTCAACCTCTTGAAGCGAGGAGGGGCGGCGTAGATCCTTCACGTAGACCGCTGCACCCGAACACCCCAGCTGCCTGACCGCCTGCCAAAGCACCGATGGGTCATGGAGGTGATGCAGCAGGCTGTTGCTGACCACCGCACTGTGGCAACGGGCGAGCCCTGAGCTGGGTAGCACCACCTCTTGGAAGCGGAGCCTGGAGTTGAGAGCCGGTCGCCGAGCCAATTCCCGGTGGGCCAACGCGAGCATCGCCGGCGCACCGTCGAGCCCCAGCACTGAAACACCAGGGAACGACGTGGCGAGGCGGAAGCTGATGTTGCCGGGCCCGCAGCCGAGATCCACAACAGAAGCTCCCAGTCCATGCGGGAAGAGCACCTGCAACCGATCCACCAGAGCCTGATCACCAGCACTGAAATCCGCTGATGCGTAGGCCTCCACCTGATCTTGGCCATCCATCAATTCAGGTTCAGGAGTGCGGTTCAGGTGTTCCAAAACCAAGAGGCAGCCTCAAAAATCATCATCCAACCCCTGCAAGCGCCGTGAGGGGGGAAACAAAGCGGTTGGACTTAACACCACTCGCCACTGCCGCTGGTGGCAACGATTACTTGCAGCCCCCATGGGTGGCGTTAGGGTGCGAATACGATCAGTACCGAGTCCCTACGTGACGCTCACGTCAAGCCGTGCGACGGACGCACAACCGCTCCCTCTCACCAACGGTGACTTTCCAGCGACGGCTCCTGCCGCCAACCCTGTTTTCTACCGGACCTACAGCCGTAAAACAGCCTCAGGAC
>JAAZVJ010000201.1 GCA_018623675.1 Synechococcus sp. HW_metabat.54
CATGTACATCCTCCGTCCGGACATTCCGGAAGAGGAAGTTGAGTCCCATCTCACCAAGTACCGCGACATCCTCGTTGAGGCGGGTGCCGAAGTTCTCGATAACCAGATGCGCGGCAAGCGTCGCCTGGCCTATGCGATCAACAAGAACAAAGAAGGCATCTACGTGCAGCTGAGCCATAACGGCGACGGCCAGCAGGTGGCCGTTCTGGAAAAGGCCATGCGCCTGAGCGAAGACGTAATGCGTTACCTCACCGTCAAGCAGGAAGGCCCTCTGCCTGAGCCCCGTGTGATGCCCGGTACTGCGGCTCCCGCCACCGAAGAGCAGCAGCCTGCAGGCACCCCTGCTTGATTTTCAAACCCTGCAGAGCAGGGGATTGTTCAGTCCATGGCCCGGCGATACCGTCTGGCCATGGACTTTTTTGATGGTCAATCACAAACCCCTGCAAACCGATGGGGTTCTGATCGAGGCGAAGGAAAAGCAAGACCTCAGCCGTCCAACGACAGCGAAGAGCTGAGACGCCTACGGGCCCGCATCGAGGAGTTGGAAGCCACTGTTGCCGACTACGAAGCCCTGCTGGCAGAACTACCCGACCTCTTCGAACGCAAATTCCAGCAACGACTGGAACCGCTGCTGGAGCGTTATCGGCTTCTGGCCCAAGCACAAGACATTCGTGAAGCCCCTCAGACTTCACCACGCCGTGCTGCCCTGCGCTGGGGATGGCCCGGGGTACGCCAGATCAGCAGCACCCCAGACAACGATCAGGCCGCCTGATTCACTTGCGGTGGGTCGCAGCCCAGAGACGGGTTGGCAATCCCCAGACGTAGATGAAACCTTCAGCGGCACGGTGATCGAACTGATCTTCACTGCCGTAGGAGGCCATTTCCGGTACGTAAAGACTGCTGCCGGTGGAGGCACGGCCCGTCACGGTGGCAGTGCCCTTATGCAGGCGCAGGCGCACCACACCGTTCACGTGCTCTTGAGTGCGATCCATGAATCCATCAAGGGCATCCTTGAGAGGACCAAACCAGAGGCCCTGATAGACGAGGTCGGCCCACTGCATTTCCAGCTGCCGCTTGCTGCGGAGCACGTCAGCAGCAAGGGTGAGACTTTCGAGTTCCTGGTGGGCCTGAATCAGCAGTAAGAGCCCCGGGGTTTCATAGATCTCCCGGCTCTTGATCCCCACAACGCGGTTCTCGATCATGTCGAGACGGCCAATGCCATGGGTTCCGGCAAGACGATTGGCCTCGCGGATCAGGGCCACGGGATCCAAACGCTGACCGTTGATGGCCACGGGATTCCCTGCCTCAAAGCTGATCTCGATCTCTTCAGGGGCATCGGGGGTGTCGGCGACCGACCGGGTCATGGCGAACACCTCCTCAGGGGGCGCCACCATCGGATCCTCAAGTGGGCCGGCCTCGATGCTGCGGCCCAGCAAGTTGAGATCGATGGAATAGGGAGACTTCTTGCTGACCGGTGCTGGGATCCCGCAACGCTCGCCGTAGGCGATGGTCTCCTCGCGGCTCATGCCCCACTCCCGGGCCGGGGTGAGCACCTTGAGATCTGGCGCCAGGGCTGCGATCGCCACGTCAAAGCGCACCTGATCATTGCCCTTGCCTGTGCAGCCATGGGCCACGGCATCAGCACCAACCTCACGGGCCACTTCCACCAAACGCCGCGCAATCAGAGGGCGAGCCAGAGCAGTCGAAAGGGGATAACGGCCTTCATACAGCGCATTGGCACGAATCGCCGGGAACGCGAACTCCTCGATGAAGGGCTGAATCAAATCCCCCACCAGCGACTGACTCGCACCGGCTTCCAGGGCCTTCAAACGGATGGGCTCAAGCTCATCACCCTGACCGAGGTCTGCCGCGAAGGTGATCACCTCCTCCACGCCCCACTCCTGCTTCAGGTAAGGAATGCAGACGCTGGTATCCACTCCACCGGAATAGGCGAGCACGACCTTCTTCGCACGGCCCATCAACGGGACTCCTGATCACAATCGTCTGATTCTCTCTCCCCGTCGGTCCACCCCAGGAAAAGCGAGGCAATCACCAACAAAGCAGGGCCAAACACCAGCAAAGCCACGCTGATGCCCTCCGGAGTCAAAGGCTCTGGCTGACGGGTACCCCAGAAGCGCAAACCAGCACTGATCAGCAGCGCCAAACCCCAGACCAGCAGCAACGCCAGTGATTTGCTGCCCAAAACAAGTTGCGCTATTGCCGTCCACTATGCTGTTTGATTGGACTTATTGGACTTTGTCCTCAGCGATGAGCAGCGCACTCGACAGCATCAACCCCGCCCTGACGCGCTACGGGCGCAAGGAGCCGGCACCGGTGCTGCCGCTGCGCGAAGAGCCCGACCTGCTGAGCTGGCTCGAAGCAAGTGGTCGCCTCGTGGAAGATGAGGAATCCTCATCCAGCGACGTGAGCACCGTGGAAGAAGAGGAGCTGTCGGCACTGATGGGCGAGAAAGAGGATTACAACAAAGACGACGAACAGGAAGAAGGCTGGGAAGACTGATCTGTTCCTGCAGGACTCGGGTCTGACACGGATTTCAGACCTGAGCCTTCACTGACCCAACCCGTTTCGGGGGAGCCGGCGGCTCCCCTAACCTCACGGCGCCTGGAGGCAAAGCCGTGCATGAATCCAACGAGTCGACTCGCATGTTCGACGGTCGGTTGCCTGCAGCGGTGCTGGCCATCGCGGTCTTTGCGATCGCCTTCGCGAGTGATCGCTGGATTCCCGGCAGCCTGCTGAGCCTGCCACTGCTGATCACCACGCTGGTTGCAAGCGTTGCGACCGCCATCGGTGTGCCGCGATTGAGAGCCCTGAAGATGGGCCAGGTGATCCGGGAAGACGGACCCCAAGCTCACCTGAGCAAAGCCGGTACACCCACCATGGGTGGGCTGCTGGTGGTGCCCGTTGGCGTTGTGATCGGCGGCCTCATCAGCGTGAACGATGGCAATGACAGCCGCTTACTGGCTGTTGCTGCCGTCACCCTGGCCTTCATGCTGATCGGAGGCATCGACGACTGGCGCAGCCTCACCCGTCAAACCAATAAAGGTCTGACTGCACGGGGAAAATTGCTGCTGCAGGCAGGGGCAGCATCCCTGTTTCTCGC
>JAAZVJ010000202.1 GCA_018623675.1 Synechococcus sp. HW_metabat.54
GGGCAGCACGACTTCCCGCGAGAGAATCTTCGAAAGCCCAGCATTGGTCAGCCGCGACCCCAAGGCGTTGGGCTGCCAAAAGAAAAGGGTCTGGTGCCGGTTTACCGGCTCCTAATGCTGGGTCGTCGCCGAGGACCCGCGTTTCAATTTGACCAATCCATGGATGCCCAGAGGTTTTGGTGCCAACGGAGTCTTGACTGCTGCTGGTCACCAAGGCCATCGGCACCTGATGCTTGGCGCACCAGTTCACCAAAGCCGCCGCACCAGGATTGGCACTGGCGGTTGGCATCAACCGACGGGCGATGGGTTGCTGGATCGCCAATAAGGCATCACAACTCACCTCCGCTTTGATCCATGCCACCACTTGGTCAGCACAGTCGCGGCGGCGGCGACCCCGCAGTTGCAGCAGTTGCTCGGGCGTCAGCGCTGTGCCGAAATGGGCTGCAGCTGCTGCCCATGCTTCACCATGCAGCGGCTCGGTATCGAGCAGTAACCCATCGAGATCAAACAGGCAGGCCGCGGGCACTGGCATCAGCCGGCGTATACGGAGCGTTCACCCAGATTCTCACCTCGACGACGAGTTGCGAAGCAGGCTTCCGCACAACCGCCTGGTCTCACTACTCTTTTGGGGGCTTCGAGAACCAAGACAGGCGTGACTAGCGAGACCTCCAAAATCGAATCAGTGCTGCACGAACAGCGTGTGTTCGAGCCCCCAGCTGACTTGGCCTCCAAGGCCAGTGTGGGGAGCATGCAGGCTTATCGGGCGTTAGCTGATGCTGCTGCCCAGGATCCAGATCGTTTCTGGGGTGAGGCGGCTCGGCGGGAGTTGCATTGGTTTGAACCCTTTCAGAGCGTGCTCGATTGGAGCAACCCACCCTTTGCGAAGTGGTTTGACGGTGGCAAGACCAACCTTTCTTACAACTGCTTGGATCGTCATTTAGAGGGGCCCAAAGCAGAGAAAACAGCTCTGATCTGGGAGGGAGAGCCTGGCGATGTACGCCGCTTCACCTACCGAGAGCTGCATGCCGAAGTCTGCCAAGCCGCCAATGCGCTCAAAGCGATGGGCATTGGCAAGGGCGACCTGGTGGCCCTCTACATGCCGATGATTCCTGAGGCCGCCATCGCCATGTTGGCTTGCGCCCGGATCGGTGCACCTCACTCGGTGGTGTTTGGCGGATTTTCTGCGGAGGCCTTGCGCGATCGCCTGATTGACGGGGATGCCAAAGCGGTAATCACGGCGGATGGTGGTTTCCGCAAAGACAAGGCTGTATCGCTCAAGCCGGCGGTGGATGCTGCCTTGGCCGGAGATGCCTGCCCCTCTGTGAAGTCGGTGCTCGTGGTGCAGCGCACCAAGCAACCCACGGAGATGACCGATGGCCGTGATGTGTGGTGGCACGATCTGGTGCCTGCCCAATCAGCGGATTGTGTCGCTGAGCCGATGGACAGTGAAGACCGTTTGTTTGTTCTCTACACCTCCGGTTCCACTGGCAAACCCAAGGGCGTTGTGCACACAACGGCGGGTTACAACCTCTGGGCTCATCTCACGTTCCAGTGGATTTTCGACATCAAGGATGACGACGTCTACTGGTGCACCGCAGACGTGGGTTGGATCACCGGTCACAGCTATATCGTTTACGGCCCGTTGTCGAATGGCGCCACTTCGGTGATGTATGAGGGGGCTCCACGTCCCTCCAATCCTGGCGCTTTTTGGGAGCTGATTCAGAAACACGGCATCACCATCTTCTACACAGCTCCAACAGCAATCCGGGCCTTCATGAAGAGCGGCCGTGAGGTGCCCGATCAGTTCGACATGAGCAGCCTGCGTCTCCTCGGCACGGTGGGAGAGCCCATCAACCCTGAAGCCTGGATGTGGTACCGCGACGTGATCGGTGGCAACCGCTGCCCGATTGTCGACACCTGGTGGCAGACGGAAACCGGTGGCGTCATGATCAGCCCGCTTCCGGGAGCGACCCCGACCAAACCCGGCTCAGCCACCCTTCCGTTGCCGGGTATTCAGGCCGATGTGGTTGATGCCGAAGGCAACAGCTGCGGGGCTGATGAAGGTGGCTACCTGGTGGTGCGTCGCCCTTGGCCGGGGATGATGCGCACCGTGCACGGCAACCCTCAGCGTTTCCGGGAAAGCTATTGGGAGCACCTCCAACCCGCGGATGGCAGCCACATCTACTTCGCGGGAGATGGCGCTCGCCGTGATGGCGATGGCTACTTCTGGGTGATGGGTCGTGTGGATGACGTGATCAATGTGTCGGGCCACCGTCTCGGCACCATGGAGATCGAGTCGGCTTTGGTCAGCCATCCCGCTGTGGCTGAAGCGGCTGTGGTGGGCCGTCCCGATGATCTCAAGGGTGAAGGCATCGTTGCCTTTGTCACCCTGGAGGCTGGTCGCGAGGCTGGTGATGCTCTTGTGGCTGAGCTCCGGGCCCATGTGGGTCAGGAAATTGGCCCCATTGCACGTCCGGATGAGATCCGCTGCAGCGACGCCTTACCCAAAACCCGTAGCGGCAAGATCATGCGCAGGATTTTGCGCGCCCTCGCCGCTGGACAGGAGGTGAGTGGCGACACCAGCACCCTGGAAGATCGTTCGGTTCTCGATCGGTTGCGCGCCTGATCATTGTTAGAGGCCCGGAATTTCCGGGCCTAACAGGCTTGGATCTGGCCAGCCTCCGGCTCCGAAGATCACGTCAGCGATCAGTTGGATCAGCGATTTCTGCTGATTCAGCTCTTCTTGAGCTGACCACTGAATGTCTTGCAGTTCCTTCTCTTCCAGATTGAGGGCTGCCACCAGCTCCCTGTAGGCAGAACGCTCATCGGCATTGAAGTCGTGATCATCGCCGGGATTGCGCGATGCTCCGGCAACAAGACAGGCAATGCGTGCGGCTTGGCATCGCTCCGCATGGGTTTGGAGTGATGCGGCCAGGCTGGTCAGCGATTGCGATCCAATCTCATGGGCGTCATCGTCATGGATGCCCAAGCGTTTTGGGAGATCCATCAGGATCTGTTCCTCTTCATCGGAAACCGAGCCATCACTGCAGGCCATGACCTGGGCGATTTGCAGCAGTGCGCGGTCACTCGACGTCACCATCTTGA
>JAAZVJ010000203.1 GCA_018623675.1 Synechococcus sp. HW_metabat.54
CGTACTCAACGGCCTGTTGGGGGTTGAGATAGCTCATGCGGTCGGAATCCTGGGAGAGCTGTTCAACGCTGCGACCGGTATTCGCTGCCAGGATTTCAAGCATCGAACGTTTGTTCTGGAGCACTTCCTTGGCTCGAATCTGAATGTCCGTGGCTTGCCCCCGTGCGCCGCTTCGCGGTTGGTGGAGCACGATTGAGGAGTGGGGAAGGGCAGCCCGTTGGCCCTTCGTGCCTGCAGAGAGGATGACCGCCGCGGTGCCCATGGCCTGACCGATGCAGATGGTGTGCACCGGGGGCTTGATGTAGCTGATGGTGTCGCAGATTGCGAACGCTTCGGTTTCGAACCCGATGGCATCGCCGGTGTACCAGCTGGTGCCAGTGGAGTTGATATAGAAGTAAATCGGCTTCTCCGGGTTGTCGAACTCCAGGTAGAGAAGCTGGGCAATGATCAGTTCTGTGACATCCAGCCCGAGCTGACGCTTGGTGTCGTCATCGGAGAACAGGGGCAGACCGAGGTAAACGATCCGCTCCTTGAGCATCAGCGAAGGCAGATCCGGCGGTGGGGTCCGCAGAACGGTGGACTCTCCGTAATAAGGAGCTGAGGTGGTCATCCGTGGCGCATCCCCTGGCGTGGCAGGAGCCTAGCGGGGGTCTGCGCTTTCGCGCCCATTGGAATGGTTCGGTTTGGACGATTTCGCCTTGTTGTTACGGCCGCTTTTGCTGCTTTTGGCCGTTTTGGCCTGTTTGCCGTCGTCGAGACGGGCGAACACCATCCGTCCCGTGGGCGTCTGCAGGGCGCCAGTAACCACAACGGGATGACGACTGCCAATCAAGGAACGGGCTTCGTCGACCACCACCATGGTTCCGTCTTCGAGGTAACCCACCCCCTGGCTTTCTTCCTTGCCCTCACGCACGATTTTGAGTTTGAGCTCATCGCCGGGTTGCACCTCGGGGCGCAGGGCGATCACCAGCTCGCTGAGGTTCATCACCTTGAGGTCTTTGACCTGGGCCACTTGGGCCAGGTTGAAATCAGCCGTCACCAAGGTGCCGCCTGTGTCTTCGGTGAGCTGAAGCAGGCGATCGTCGGTACCTGCACCGTCGTAACGGGTGGTGTTGATCACCAAACGGCGGCCGTAGCTTTCACGTAATTCGGTGAGCAGTTTCAGCCCGCGGCGCCCCTTGCCGCGCTTTTCCAGGTTGGTGGAATCGGCCAGTTGCTGCATTTCGTCGATCACCGTTTGGGCGACGATCACCTTGCCTTCGAGCAGGCCACAGGCGAGCATCCCGCGGATTCGGCCGTCGATCACCACGCTGGTGTCGAGAATCTTGGCGGTGGCCGGTGTGAGCACTCCATCCGCCACCAGCAAGGCTTCGGTGGAGGTGGGGTTGAACAGACGCAGCAACGTGCGGCCATGCACCTCAGCGAGGTTGTAGCCCAACACCCCGAAAAACACGTTGCTGACCACAGCAGCAAGGGGCTTGGCCAGGGCTGATCCACCAGCGAGCGGCAGCAACAGGATCGGCGCTAGCAGCAGGTTGGCCACGAGGAGGCCAAGAATCAGACCCACAGCCCGGCTGATCAGCAGATCAGTGGGCATGGTGCGCACCTGACGCATCAATTGCTGGCGCAGGCGGCGGAAGACGAAACCAGCCACGAGGCCGGCAATGGCACCGCCACCTGTGAGGCCCCAACGCACCAGGGCCACATCGGTGCCCTCATCGAGGAGCTCTTGGGGGAGCAGGTGCACACCCATCCATCCGGTGGCAGCACCGGAGATCAGGAACAGAATCAGGATGAGCGGTTCAACCATGGTTCGGCTTTTGGCGGCTCAATCCAGCTGCAGGCAGCATGCTCCATCTTCCGGCAGATGGCCTGGGCAGATGTCCGCACCGCGCAGCGCCTATTTGCATATTCCTTTTTGCCATCGGCGCTGCTTTTACTGCGATTTTGCGGTGGTTCCCCTGGGAGACAAGGCGAAAGGGGAGTTTGGACCAGGCAGTGCCTCGATCCAGGCCTATCTCGAACAGCTCCATGCTGAGATCGCGCTGGCCCCCTCTGGCCCACCATTGGCCACTGTTTATATCGGTGGGGGAACGCCTTCTCTGCTGAGTGCAACCCAAATTCGCGGGCTCTTGGAGGCGCTGCGCCATCAGTTCGGGTTTCAGGCCGGTGCAGAAATCACATTGGAGATGGATCCCGCCAGCTTCGGTCAGGCCGATCTTCAGGCTGTGATCAAGGCCGGCATCAACCGGGTGAGTTTGGGAGGGCAGAGTTTTGATGATCAGGTGCTTGAAGCCTTGGGGCGTCGGCACCGGCGGCTGGATCTTGACCAGTGTTGCCGGTGGCTGGTGGAGGCCCATCACAGCGGTGCACTGTCGAGCTGGAGCTTGGATCTGATCCGCAATCTCCCCCACCAGGCGCTGGACGGTTGGAGCGCACAGTTGGAGCAAGCCTTGGCTGTGAAGGCTCCCCATCTGTCGATTTACGACCTGATGGTGGAGCCCGGCACCGTGTTCGCTTGGCGCCAAGAACGGGGGCAGTTGCCTCTGCCTGACGACGATCTGGCGGCGGAGCTGATGGCGCTCACCAGTGCGCGCTTGAGCAGGGCAGGCTTTTGTCGCTACGAAATCTCGAATTACGCCAGGCCTGGCCACGCCTCCCGTCACAACCGCGTGTACTGGAGCGGTGCTGGTTGGTGGGGCTTCGGGATGGGTGCCACCAGTGCCCCATGGGGCGAACGCCTGGCCCGACCGCGCACCCGTGAGGGCTATGCCGGTTGGCTTGAGGCGCAGACCCATGGTTTGGATCCCTCCTTGCGGCCCTCCACTGCCAAAGCCTTGCCCTTGGATGACCGCTTGCTGGTGGGCCTGCGTCGCCATGAGGGAGTGCGGCTACGGGAGCAGGCCAGGGCCTGCGGATGGAGCGAAGAGTGCTGCGACCGCCATCTCCCTGCCTTGGAGGAGCGCTGGCAGGAGGCTCAGCAAAGGGGGTTGCTGCTGCAGGAGGCTGGTCGCTGGCGCCTGACCGATCCCGAGGGCATGGCCCTCAGCAACCAGGTGTTGGTGGAACTGGTGTGTTGGTGGGAGCAGTTGCCTTCTGC
>JAAZVJ010000020.1 GCA_018623675.1 Synechococcus sp. HW_metabat.54
AAGCTGATCCTCTCCGTGGCGCACCACATTCACTCCGTGGCTCATCAACACCGCTGGCCAGCTGCTTGTGAGTGCATCGGGGTGCTTCAGTTTTAAGTGCAGCACCTGTCCCAGCACCGGCTCCATCGGTCGTGCATGTCCCAGGGGGGTGAGTAGGTCTTGGCTGGCCAGTCCGCTACAAATCACCACCTGCTTGAAAAGCAGAGTTTCACCAGTGGCAAGTTGCAGGCTCCATTGAGATCCCTGCTGATGGAGCTTCTCCACAACAGTGGAAAGAGTGGTCACTCCTTGGAGTTGCAGCTCTCGGCGGAGAGCAATCTGAAGGTGCAACGGATCCACGCGGCCGTCGCGGCTGGATAACAACCCCCCATGGCGGCAACTGGGCCAGTCGGGATGCTCCTGGTTCAGAGCTTCGGCGGTGAGGAAGCTCAGGCCCAGCTCAGGCCGTTGCTCGGCCAATTGCAGCTGCATCATGGCTTCCTCCTCGCTGGAAGCCAGTTGCAGCAGAGGGGTATGGAGCGTGAATGGGTCGTGCTCTGTGCTCAGAGCTTCTGCCCATTGAGGCCACAATTCCATGCTGCGGCGCCTGAGGCGCCACGCTCGGCCGCTGGATCGACGAAACACATGACCCATCAGCACCCCCAAAGATGCTGAGGTGCCGGTGAGCGTGACAGAGGCGTGACGTTGGGGGACTTTGGCCAGTTCTGGATCGATCAGAACCACCTCATGACCCTTGCGGGCCAAGGTCCAGGCGGTGCCGGCGCCAACGGCGCCAGCACCAATGATGGCGATGGAGTCGCTCAGGGGGGTGCCGTCAGCTCAGGGCTTGCTCGGGAATCACGCGGGCGTAATTGGCAAAGCCAGTGGCCACTTCGACGTAGGCCTTTTGAAGGCGGGCGCCGTCTTGGAGACGGGCGGCCTCATCGAGATCAGCAAGACCTTCCTTGAGGGCAGTGGCCAAGGTGTTGGCTTCGGCGCGATCCCCAGGCAGCAGGCGCTGGTTGATGTAAAGCATCTCGCGGCCTACTTCCTGCATCGGGCCATGGATGAGGTTGCGGGTGAAGGTCCAGTCGCGTGCATTCACCAGCTTGGCCAATTCAGGCAAGCGCTCCTGGGCTGCCTTGAATTCCGTGGCATTGCGGCGGATCACCGCCATCTCGTCGGGGGTGATGGTCGGTGCACTCTTGGCTGCGTCGCCACAAGCCACCAGGCTGAGGCAAAGACAGGCGCAGAGACAGAAGGAGGCGAGGCGACGCAGAGCGCTCAGCATCACAGAGAGATGACAGGGAGATGGGCGGGATTTTACTTCTGATCAACTAACCGCTGGGCGATCGCGAGAATGGTTGTTCATGCGCCCTGGTCTTGACGTCCCCTTCCGTGATCCTGCAGTTGATCTGCCCTGATCGTCCTGGGCTGGTGAGTGAGCTGGCGGGTTGGGTGGCAGCCAATGGCGGCAACATCCGCCACGCGGATCACCACACCGATGCGGGTGCGGGGTTGTTTTTAAGCCGGCTCGAATGGGAGCAGCAGGGATTTGGGCTGCCCCGTCAAGCCATCGCCCCAGCTGTGCAGGCTCTTGCTCAGCGTTTAGAGGGCGAAGCGCAACTGCATTTTTCTGATGAACTGCCGCGGGTCGCGATTTTTGCCAGCAAGCAGAGCCATTGTTTGCTCGATTTGCTCTGGCGGGCTCGCAGTGGTGAGTTGCCCATGCAGGTGCCCCTGGTGGTGGCGAACCACCCCGACCTTGAGCCGCTGTGCAAGGAGTTCGGTGTCGCTTTTGCCTGCGTGCCGGTGACGGCCGCCACCAAGCCGGAGGCCGAAGCCCAGATGTTGGCTCTGTTGGAGGAGCACGAGATCGAATTGGCGGTGCTGGCGAAGTACATGCAGGTGCTCAGCGCTGATTTCCTCAACCGCTTTCCAACGGTGATCAACATCCACCACTCTTTTTTGCCAGCTTTCAAGGGGGCGCAGCCTTACCACCGGGCCTGGGAGCGAGGTGTGAAGTTGATCGGTGCCACGGCCCACTACGTCACGGAAGACCTGGATGACGGGCCGATCATTGAGCAGACCACCGTGCATGTCAGTCACCGTGATGAGGTGGAGGATTTGATCCGGAAGGGTCGTGACACGGAGCGGTTGGCCCTTGCCCGTGCAGTGCGCCTGCATTTGCGCCGTCAGGTGATGGTGTATCGCGGCCGCACGGCGGTATTTGCATGAAGGCACGTTTGCTGGCATGGCTGAGGGAGGGGTGTCCAGCCGTTGCATCCCCCTGGGGTTGGTGTCTGTTCCAGCTCGGCCTGCTGTTGCTGCCGTCGACGGTGTTGTTGGCCAGCCTGCTGTTTGTGCCGGCATTGGTGCTGGGAAGTCTCCGCCGCGAAGGGAGTTACTGGCGTGATCGCTGGAATTGGCCGCTGCTCGCCGCGGGTGTGTGGATGGTGCTCGGTTGTTTCGGGGCCGTGCGCGCCGATCTGGCCTGGGCTGGACTGGCCAACTGGCTGCCTTTTTTCTGGGGTTTCTGGGGTTTTCAGCCCTATGTGGCGGAGGCTGAGGCGCGTCGTCGTGCGGCACTTTGGCTAGTGGCCGGCACAGTGCCTGTGGTGCTGACGGGGCTAGGTCAGCTCTGGTGGGGCTGGCAGGGCCCTTGGCAGGGCTTGGGGGGGCTGGTGATCTGGTTCATGGCTCCAGGGGGCGAGCCCGAGGGTCGCCTGTCGGGCCTGTTTGATTACGCCAACATCGCCGCGGCCTGGTTGGCTTTGGTGTGGCCGCTGATGCTGGCGGCCCTGATTCAGCCTGGCTTGAACCGCACCCGGCGGGTGGTGGTGTTCAGCCTTGCCGCGGCCTTGGTGACTGCCTTGGTGCTCACCGAGTCTCGCAATGGTTGGGGTGCCTTGGTGCTGGCGGTGCCCTTGGTGCTGGGGCCGGTGAGTTGGCCCTGGTTGCTGCCCTGTCTTGCTTTGGCGCTCGTGCCGGTGCTGTTGGCAGTGCTGCCTGGGGTGCCTGCGCTATTGCAGGATCCTGCTCGCGCCTTGGTGCCCGAGTCGGTGTGGGCCCGGCTCAGCGACAGCCGTTATGCAGGAGAGCGGGCTCTGGCATCGACCCGCCTCAGTCAGTGGGGTGTCGCCTTGCAGTTGATCAGTGAACGCCCATGGCTGGGTTGGGGTGCTGCGGCCTTTTCCGTGCTCTACCCCTTACGGAGCGGGAAGTGGCATGGTCATTCCCACAACCTGCCGTTGGAGCTTGGCGTGAGCCATGGCCTGCCGGTGACTTTTGCCGTGCTGGCTTTGGTGCTGGCCCTTCTGGTGGTGGCGTTGCGTTGTGGTCGGCTGGGGCTGTTCGATCGGGCTTGGTGGGCCGCCGTTCTGGTGCTGGTGGTGCTCCATGGCACTGATATGCCTTTCTTTGACAGCCGCCTGAACATTGCCGGTTGGATCCTGCTGGCTGGGCTGCGCAGTCGGATTCGGCATGCGCACACTGTTGGGGCTAGCCCAGGCTGAGGGCCTCTTGCCTGTGTTCCTGGAGCTTTTCCTCACTCAAGGGACCATCGAGATGGCCCCAGGGCAACACCGCGTCAGAGGCCCATTCGTCGTGCACCACGCTGTCCCAACTGGGGGGCAGCGGTAGGACAACCCCTGCGCTGCGAGCTTCAGGGAGTTCACCGGCCAGGGCGGCTCGGTAGGCCTTCTTCCAACCTCCCAGGCTTTCCTGGGAGCCCCGTACCGCTGCGATGACGGGGGCCAGGCGCCGGTCGCTCCGAGACAAGAGGGCCTGAATCACGCTCCAGCCATAGCTTTCCGGGCGCAGATCAATGCCCTTGGGTTTGAGGCGTTTCGCCAGCAGCTTCAGGCGTTTTTCCGCTTCCGGGCGTACCCCTTGCCATTGGAACGGGGTGTGGGCCTTGGGCACAAAGGTGCTCACTCCCAGGGTGAAGCGCAGCCCAGGAGTGCCTTTCTTGAGGCTCAGCAGCAGCGCTGCGGTGCTTTCCACATCGTCGTTGTCTTCGCAGGGGAGTCCCACCATTCCGTAGAGCTTCAAGGCCTTGAGGCCCCCTTGCTTGGCATGACGGGCCGCGGCTTCGATTTCCTCGCCACTGAGTTTTTTGTTCACCACGCGGCGCATGCGTTCGCTGCCGCTCTCGATTGCGATCGTGAGCGATTTGCTGCCTCGCCCTGCCAGCACAGCCGCCAGCTCTGGGGTGACCGTTGCGGCTCGCACGGAACTGACGCTCACCCGCAGGTCATCGAAGCGGTCGTGGGCCAACCACTGCAGCAGGTCATTGAATTGGGGGTGTTGGGTCACGGAGGCCCCCAGAAGGCCAAGGCGTTTGGTGGCTTTCAGACCTTTTTCAACAGCTGGGATCAGGCCGTCGTCGAGGGAAGGCGTACGGAACGGCAGGGTCAGGTAGCTGGCCAGACAGAAGCGGCAGAGCTCCGGGCAGCTGCGCACCACTTCCACCATGTGGATGTCGGGCCAGGCCGCTTCCGGGGTGATCACTGTGGAGTGGCTGAGGCTGTTGCCGCGCCAGGTTTGTTTGGCCACCCGCTCCGGCAGGGTTGCGTCCACCGGTGTCACCCCCAGCAGGGTGCCATCCGCTGCATAGCGGGGAGCGTGCAGCTCCGGCACGTAGATCCCGGGCACGCGGGCCAAGTGCTGGAGTTGGTCGGCCCGGGGCTGACCTTTGACGCTCTGAAGCGCGTCGATGAAAGCCGGAAGCAGATCTTCGCCATCCCCCAGCAGCACCACATCAAAGAAGGGGGCAAGGGGCTCCGGGTTCGCCGTGAGCACGGGCCCGCCACCAAACACGATCGGGTGGTCATCGGTGCGCTCGTGGCTCCAGATCGGAATCCTTTGCTGCTCGAGGAGATCCAGCAGTACCGGTCCGTCCAATTCCCAGCTCAGGGAGAGTCCAAACAGGTCGCAGTGCCGATGGGGCGGATCCCCCTGGTCGGTGAACATCCGGCGCACGTCAACGTCGGGTCGCATCGCCAACGTGGCCCAGACGATCTGATAGCCAAGGCTGGTGATGCCCACCGTGTAGGTGCTGGGGAAGGCCAGCACAGTGCGTAAGGCTCCGGGTTCGGGAACGGCCGGATCGAATAGCAGGGTTTCCTGGTTCAGGAGCCGTCTCCCGGTGGTGAGGGTTTTGGAGGAGCTGGAGGGGTGAAGGCCCTGCGTCGAACGGATCCCATCCAGCCGTGATGGATGCCGCCACGGCGCTCACGTTTTGCTTCCAGCTTGTCCTCGTCGGCCAGTTCCATGCCCAGCTGGCGCTCATAGATCGAGCGGTCATCGAACAGCCTGGCCACCAGAAAGCTGGCCAGACAGGCCACAAGGATTGGTTTGAGGATCAGCAGATCCTTGGTGAGCGCAAAAGCCAGAAACATGGCCGTGATCGGTGTGCGCGAACAGCTGGCCACGAAGGCCCCCATGCCTGCGAACACGTAGGTGCTGGGCACATGGCCCGTGAGTGCCTCCACCCAGATGCCGCAGGCCAGACCAATGGCCCCACCCAGCGTGAGCATGGGGAAGAACAGGCCGCCCGGTGCTCCGGAGGCAGCCGCCAGCCCGGTGCTGAAGAAGAGCACCACAAAGGTGCCCAGGGCCATGGGAATGTCGGCTTTGCCGTCGGCGATCAGGTCTTTGAGTCCGTCGAGGTTGTGAAATGCATCGGGCAAAAAGGCATACACCGCTCCCAACACACCGCCACTCAGCACCATGCGCAGCACGAGGCGATCGCCGAACCAGGCATCCCCTTTGCGTTGCATGGCCAGCACATAACGGCAGTAGAACTCGGCCAGAACACCCACCACCACTCCGAGGCCGATCAGGTAGCCCAGGTCGATGGGTAGAAAGTTCACCAGAGGCGTGTATTGCCGTTCCAGCTGAAATCCTGCGGTTGCATCCAGACCCCCGGTGGCGGGGCTGATGCCCACCAGACCGAGCACATCGGCCCAGGCATCAGCCCAGAAGGTGGTCACGATGACCAAGAGCAGCACCACCGGCCTGGCGGAGTGGAGCAGTTCTTCGACGGCGTAGATGAAGCCACCAATTGGGGCGCTGAACACAGCCGCGATGCCTGCTCCACCGCCGGCGGCCACGATCACGCGCCGAAAGGCCACGGGGGCCTTCAGCCAGCGGGCCATCTGCCAAGCCACGGATCCACCCATTTGCACCGCTGGGCCTTCAGGTCCAAGGGGGAATCCACTGCCGATGGCCACGATGCCGGCCACCAATTTCACGAGACCCACCTGCAGGCCCATGGGCACTGCTCGGTGTTTGAGGAATCCCATGATGTGGGTGATGCCCGACCCACCTGCCGCAGGAGCCAGGCGAGAAACCAAGAGTGCTGAGATCAGCCCCCCGCCCGCTCCAAGACTGGGGAGCACGAGCCAGGCGGGAAAGTCGGCCAGCAGTTCCAGCCGCCAGCCGCCGAGCAGTTTGAGGCCGGCCTTGAACAGCACGCCCGTTAGGGCAGCGCCAAGGCCGGTGAGCATGAGTGCAAGCACCACCACCCACCAGCGCCGCTCCAGCAGGCGACGGATGCTGCGACTGGAGCCCAGCTGGTGGCGGCGTTGTTTGATTTCGCTGAGAACGATCATGGGGCTGCTGGCGTTGGGGATCAGGCCCCGGCCAGCACTTTTGCTTCCTCGTCGGCACTCATGACCCGACCTTCATCTTCGAAACCAGCGATCTGGTCGAAGTTCAGGTAGCGATAGAGCTCATCGGAGAGGGGGTCGATCTTCTCTGCTGCAATGCTGCGGTACTCCTCCGGGGTGGGGATGCGACCCAACTGGGCGCAGACGGCAGCGAGTTCGGCACTGCCCAGGTACACCTGTGCCCCTTTGCCCAGGCGGTTGTTGAAGTTGCGGGTGCTGGTGGAGAACACCGTGGTGTTGTCTTCGACCCGGGCTTGATTGCCCATGCAGAGGGAGCAACCGGGCATTTCCATGCGGGAACCGGCTGCTTCGAAGGTGGCGTAGTAACCCTCCTCTTTCAGGGTCTCTTCGTCCATGCGCGTTGGAGGGCAGACCCAGAGGCGGGCCGTGTTCTGGCCGGCGCCTTCCAGCACCTTGGCCGCGGCGCGGTAGTGACCGATGTTGGTCATGCAGGAGCCAATGAAGACTTCCTGCACGGGGTCACCAGCCACTTCGCTGAGCAGCTTCACGTTGTCGGGGTCGTTGGGGCAGGCCACGACGGGTTCCGTGAGTTCGTCGAGATTGATCTCCAGTACTTCGGCGTATTCCGCATCGGTGTCGGCGCTGAGCAGCTGCGGGTTGGCCAGCCATTCCTCCATGGCTTTGATCCGGCGCGCCAGGGTGCGGGCATCGCTGTAGCCGCGGGCGATCATGTTTTTCAGCAGCGCCACATTGCTGCGCAGGTATTCGCTCACCGTTTCTTCGGAGAGCTTGATGGTGCAGCCGGCGCAGGAGCGTTCCGCGCTGGCGTCGGTGAGTTCGAAGGCCTGTTCCAGCTTCAGGTCGGGGAGACCTTCGATCTCCATGATCCGGCCATTGAACAGGTTTTTCTTGTTGGCCTTTTCAACGGTGAGCAGCCCCCGCTGAATGGCCACCCAAGGGATGGCATTCACCACATCCCGGAGCGTGACGCCGGGTTGCAGGGATCCGCTGAAGCGCACCAGTACTGATTCAGGCATGTCGAGCGGCATAGCGCCGATGGCGGCGGCAAAGGCCACAACACCCGATCCGCCCGGGAAGGAAATACCCAGGGGGAAACGGGTGTGGCTGTCGCCGCCGGTGCCGACGGTGTCGGGCAGCAGCATGCGGTTCAGCCAGCTGTGGATGATGCCGTCGCCGGGTCGCAGGGCGACACCGCCGCGCTGAGCGAAGAAGTCGGGCAGATCTTTCTGGGTCTGCAGATCCACAGGCTTGGGATAGGCCGCGGTGTGGCAGAAGCTCTGCATCACCAGGTCGGAGGAGAAGCCAAGGCAGGCCAGCTCCTTCATTTCATCCCGGGTCATGGGCCCGGTGGTGTCTTGGGAGCCGACGGTGGTCATCAGCGGCTCACAGCTCGTGCCCGGACGAACGCCGGGCAGGCCACAGGCCTTACCCACCATCTTCTGGGCCAGGGTGAAGCCCTTACCGGTGTCGGTCGGGGCCGAGGGGCGGATGAACAGATCGGAGGCTGGAAGCCCGAGCTGGTTGCGAACTTTGTCGGTCAGTGCACGGCCGATCATCAAGGGAATGCGGCCTCCTGCACGCACCTCATCGCTGATGGTGCTGGGTTTGAGGTCGAAGCGGGCGATCACTTCGCCGGCATTCGCCTCACCAGCAGCTCGTTCAATCGTGCCGGCGAGGGGCCGGATTGTGATCACATCCCCGCTCTTGAGGGCTGTGACGTCGCATTCGATCGGAAGGGCACCGGAATCCTCTGCTGTGTTGAAGAAGATCGGCGCAATCTTGCCGCCAAGAATCACGCCACCGGCCTTCTTGTTGGGGACATGGGGGATGGCGTTTCCGGTGTGCCAGAGCACGGAGTTGATGGCGCTTTTGCGGGAGCTGCCGGTGCCCACCACATCACCCACGTAGGCCACGGGGTGGCCTTTCTGCTTCAGGGTGTTGATCGTGTTCAGGCCATCGGGATCCCGGGTCTCGAGCATGGCCAGGGCATGGAGAGGAATGTCCGGCCGGGTGGTGGCGTGGGTCGCTGGCGACAGGTCGTCAGTGTTGGTTTCCCCGTCGACCTTGAAGACGGTGACGGTGATTTCTGAAGCCAGTTCCGGCTTGCTGGTGAACCATTCCCCGGCAGCCCAGCTGTCAACCACCTGTTTGGCGAAGCGGTTGTTTGCCGCCAGCTCCATCACCTCGTTGTAAGCGTCGTAAACGAGCAGGGTTCGGCTCAGGCCTTCTGCGGCGCAAGCGGCCAGGGATTCATCGCTGTGTTGAAGCAGCTCGATCAGCGCTGCCACGTTGTAGCCGCCCACCATCGTTCCGAGCAGGCGTGCGGCGTCCAGTGCGGAAACCAGAGGGCTGGTGGTGGTGCCTTGGGCGACGGCGCTGAGCCAGGTGGCTTTCACATAGGCCGCCTCATCGACTCCAGGGGGAATGCGTTCACTGAGCAGATGCAGCAGTTCCTGCTCTTCGCCTGCGGGTGGGTTTTGCAACAGCTCGGTGAGTGCCTGGGTCTGCTCGGCGTTGAGTGGCAGGGGGGGAATTCCCTGGGCAGTCCGTTCGGCGGCGCTTGCGCGATAGGCACTCAGCATCGGAAGTCGGTCCTCTGGCGGTGGGCAATGCATCCATTGTTCTTGTTGACGGGTCGCCGCTTGGTGATGAATGCATCCGACGGCTTACGTAACCTGGGTTTTTCTCGGCCAGGGGCATGACCACCACTTCCGACCTCCATGTGGTGGAGACCCGTCCCCTGGTGGCTCCTGCCCTTCTGCACGCCGATTTGCCTATCGACCCATCGGCGGCAGACACTGTCGCCAATGCGCGTCGACGCATTCAGGCCATCCTCAGTGGCGAAGACCGACGCATGTTGGTGATCGTTGGTCCCTGTTCGGTGCACGACGTGGAGGCGGCTCGGGACTACGCCCGCCGCTTGGCACCGTTGCGGGAACGCCACATCAATGAATTGGAAGTGGTGATGCGGGTGTATTTCGAGAAACCCCGCACCACCGTGGGTTGGAAGGGACTGATCAATGACCCCCACCTCGATGGCTCTTACGACATCAATACGGGCCTACGCCTCTCCCGCTCTCTGCTGCTGGATTTGGCCCGTGAAGGCATGCCCACTGCCACGGAGTTACTCGACCCAGTGGTGCCCCAGTACATCGCCGACCTGATCAGCTGGACGGCGATCGGTGCTCGCACGACGGAAAGCCAGACCCACCGTGAAATGGCATCCGGTTTGTCGATGCCCATTGGCTACAAGAACAGCACGGATGGCAGTGCCACCATTGCCATCAATGCCATGCAGGCAGCCTCAAGGCCCCATCATTTTCTTGGCATCAACCACAGCGGTCATGCCTCGATTGTGAGCACCACAGGCAACCCCCATGGCCACCTTGTGTTGCGCGGTGGCAACCGTGGCACCAACTACCACTTGGAAGCTGTTCAGTCGGCCGCGGCTGAATTGAGCCAAGCAGGATTGGTGGACCGTTTGATGGTGGATTGCAGCCACGGCAATTCCAACAAGGACTACCGCCGCCAGGGCGAAGTGCTGCAAGCAGTGGCTGAGCAGGTGAAGCAGGGCTCCACCCACGTGATGGGTGTGATGCTCGAAAGCCATTTGGTGGAGGGCAATCAGAA
>JAAZVJ010000204.1 GCA_018623675.1 Synechococcus sp. HW_metabat.54
CTCTTTTCCCTCGCGAAAGCCTGTGGTCAGGGCTTCTTGCCTGCCTACACCCCGATTGTGGAGAAGCGTCACCCTCTCTCCTATGGAGAGCGTGAGCGTCAGTTCCAGCTCTACCGCCGGGGTCGTTATGTCGAGTTCAACCTGGTGTGGGACAGGGGCACCATCTTTGGACTGCAGACCAATGGCCGCACCGAGTCGATCCTGATGTCGCTTCCTCCCTTGGCCCGATGGGAGTACGGCTATACAGCGGCTCCTGGGTCGAGGGAAGCGTTGCTCACGGACCTTTTCACTCGTCCGCAGAACTGGTTTGACGACCCTTCCCTGGAGGATCGTTGCCGTCCCCATCAGGCTTTGAACTGACCGCTGTTGGGGGGAATGGCGCCATCCCCTTGAGGAGGGCGTCATTCACTCTGCGGGCAATGGCGTTGAGCGTGGCCTCTCGGGTTGTTGCGGAGCGCAGTCGCTGTTCAAGACGGCCTTCGAGTTTGCCGATTTCGAGGATGCTGATGCCCCGTCTTGGAGCGCCGAGGCCGCCACGGAAGCGAATCGGATAGCGGCCAAAGCTGGCGGCCAGGCTTTCATCAAGGCCGTTGGGATGCCGATGGATGGCGGGGATCAGGCCAGACCCGTACCCATCCTTGCCGTAGGCATCAAAGTGAATTTCGAAGGCGTAACCCCCTTTGCGGACGTGACGTTTGCCCACTGACCAATTGGTGCTGGGGTGGTCGCCGTTGCGGATAGTGAGGGCTGGTGGGGTGTAGGCCTTGATGTTGAGGCCGCGCTCTCGACCTTGTTGCACGATTGCGTCGCGCACTTTGAGGTTCCAGAACAGCTCGTCGCGCATCCTGGGATCCATGGGCCGAGCGCCGTAAACATCCACGGCAGCACCTGAGGTGCCTGAGCCATGCATGTTTTGAGAGTCGGCGTGGCCTGCCATCACCAGGATTGGGATTGAGCGGCTCAAGCTGCCTTGGCCAGTCCATTTGGCCTTGAGCTTCACCCGTGTTCCCAGCAAGGGGTCTTGGCTGGGGGGGCTCGGGGCCTCCGCGGCGGTTGCCAGTCCCAGGGCGGCGGTCGCTACGCCTCCGATGGCGATGGCCATCGAAAGGCGGCGCCTGGAGATGGGGACGTGCCGGGAGATCGGCATGGATCCTCAGATGGGAGACGACAGCAGGGAACCATCACTGGCCAGGTCGAGGGGACCGGCCAATTCCAGTTCCAGGGCGATCAGTTCATCGCGGTGCGCCCGCAAGCGAATGGTGCTGCCGCTGGTTTGATCGTCGGCATTCATGAGACGAATCTCCACCGCTTCCTGACGCTCGGCGCGCTTGCGGTAAATCACGCCTGCCAGGGGGCCGAGCAGGGCCAGCAAGAGTGGCCACCATCCGAGCGCTGGATGAAGTTCGCGCACCACCAGCCCGAGGCTGCCGGCACCGATGGTGCCCAGGATGGAGAGGAGCACGGCCAAGGGGGTGCTGGCGGCCACCTTCCCTTGGAAACGAAGCACTTGACGCTCAGCATCCCCTCCTTGAGGAGACCAACCCCGTTGTTCCAGCCAGGTGCTGAGTCCTTCCAGTACTTCAAGGGGTGGTCGCGGGGAGGCCACGTCCACAACTGTGGTGCGGTCTTTGCTGGCGGCCCGCAGAAAAAACACCAGCCCGATGGCCAGTAGGAGGGTCAGCAGCAGAGTGGAGTTCTGAAAGGAGGGCATCCGCGGGCCACGGCGCTTGGGTGCCCATCCGTTCTAAAGCGCCACGGGCACGCCAGCGTGACTGCTGAGCTGTTGAAGCCAGTGCTGCCAGGGTTTCATCAGTTTTTGGGCTTGGTCGCGGGCGGCACTGTGGAGGTGAAGCATCCGGCGTGGGCGGCCTCGACTGGGGCACCGCTCGCTGTAGCGAGCCAGCATCCCTTGGGTGTCCAGGAACTCAAGGGCCTGGTGCAGAACCGTTTCTGAGAGTCGCAGCTGCGGGTGATCGTGTTCCAGTCGCTGAAGCAGGCCAGAGGGATAGCTGTCGTGTTCCAGCAGGCAATCGAGCACCCAGCAAACGGCGAGTTCCAGGTCGAGGAAGCGCGGGGGTGGTTGGTGGAAATAGCGCTCGATATCGGCAAGGCAGGCGCGAGGTGGCTTGCGGCGGCTGTGCACAGCGTTAAGTCGTCTCATTTTTGTCTAAGCCAGTCTTATTTTGATTTTCAAGTACCTGGAGGAAAGTCGGCTTGGGGGTGATCGATCGTCAGAGTGGTGTGGCTGTTGTCTGTTCTGATCGACTTCCATGGCTGATGTCGCTTCAACGCCCCGCGAGTTCGCCGTGTTCGATGGGGATCTCGATGTTGCCTGGGCCGAGCGTTTTGGCCGGGCCAAGGCCTTGGCTGTCGATACAGAAGCCATGGGCTTGATTCACGGGCGCGATCGCTTGTGCCTGGTGCAGATCTGTGACCCCGATGATCATGTGGCCTGCGTCCGCATTGGTCTGGGCCAGAGCGAAGCTCCGCGCCTCAAGGCCTTGATGGAGGCTCCTTCTGTGGAGAAGGTGTTTCATTTCGCCCGGTTTGATGTGGCAGCCCTGGCGAGTGGGCTCGGGATTGCTGTGAATCCCATCTTTTGCACCAAGGTGGCCAGTCGCCTTGCACGCACTTACACCCCGCGCCATGGCCTCAAAGACCTGGTGATGGAGCTTGTCGGTGTTGAGCTTGATAAGCAGGCTCAGAGCAGCGACTGGGGCCGTGTTGAGGAGCTCACCGATGCGCAGTTGGCTTATGCCGCCAACGATGCACGCTTCCTTTTGCCTGCGCGGGACCGTCTTGAGCAGATGCTTCGGCGTGAGGGCCGCTGGGACTTAGCTGAGCGCTGCTTCCCCTGCATTCCGGTGATTGCCGATCTGGATCGCTTGCGTTTCAACCAAGTCTTCGAGCATTGATGGCTTGAAGCGCGGATTTAAAGCGCAGATGTTGAGGTCAGGTTCTGTCTGACCTCAATCTTCGAGCATGAAGTTTTCGTCTTCTGGCCTTGCCGCCAACAAGGCGTCGAGGCCAGCACTGGGGGAGCCATCGGCGCTGCTTTGCTCTGCGCGCGTATCGCTCAGAAGCTGCTCAGCAATGC
>JAAZVJ010000205.1 GCA_018623675.1 Synechococcus sp. HW_metabat.54
CTCGACCAACAGGAGCAGAAACTGCGCCAAACGCTGCTGCAACTGATCGACGCCGGTGCCATCCGCCTCGAGCCAGCGGTGGTTGCCGCCTGAGATCAGCACCGGCTGAGCAAGGGAACAGAACGTTTAATTTGCTCAGAGAAAAATGAGCACAATCCCCCAGAGCCAAAGGGCTCCAGGCGGAGCATCCTTAAGCCACGGGCAACAAGCCTGATCGGGATGGGGGCAAAGTCGAGGGTGAGACCTCGACTTTTTTGTGAGCACCTGCGCCGGGAGATCAGCCGAAGGTGTTCCCGTTCCACCCCCAGGCGCTGGCCTTCACATCGTCGAATCCGATGTAGATGCGATTGGCGGGGATGCCGGTGCGTTCGCTGATCAACGCGCAGAAGGCCGCTGTCATCGCCGGTGGCTTGAGGGCCCCGATGGATTTGATCTCCACATACACGCTGGGGTCTGTGCTGCCGGCAAAGGTCATCGGCACACCGGCTTCCAGGAGAGTCATCACGTAGGCCTCGGGCTTTCCGGTTTGCTGCGCCAACGTGGCCGACAGCTCCTTGAGCAGAGCCTCCGCATCCGTTACCGACGGCAGGGACGTGCGCACGTTGATCAGGGGCACGGGCGATCGAGCGAAAGCCCCGGCATCCTGCCATCGTGAAACGCAGTGGGGCCCAGCCCATGCGGATCAAAATCTGCGGAATCCGCACACCCGAGGATGGCCTCGCCGCCGCTCAGCTGGGAGCGGACGCCATCGGCGTGCTGGTGGGCCAGGCCCATCCCAGCCCCGATTTCATCAGTGCCGCGGCCGCCCGCCGCATCCTGGAGCGCTTGCCCCCCTTGGTGAGCGGGGTGTTGGTGAGCCACGTGAGCGACCCGGCACTGCTCTCGGCTCTGATCCAAGAGGTGCGGCCAGCCGCAGTGCAGATCCACAGCCCAATGGCGGTGGATGACGTTGCACAGGTGCGGCGAAACCATCCCGGACTCACCCTGCTCAAAGCTGTGCATATCCACAACGAGCCCCCCCTGGAGTTCGTGCACCGCTACGCCACTGTGGTGGATGGGGTGGTGGCCGACAGCTGCAATCCCGACAGCGGGCAGGTGGGAGGCACCGGCCTGACCCACGATTGGCAACACAGCGCAGCGCTGGTGAAGCAGAGCTCTGTGCCACTGCTGCTAGCAGGTGGCCTCAATGCCGCCAACGTGGCCGCCGCCATCACCCAAGTGCAGCCCTGGGGGGTGGATGTGAACAGTGGGGTAAAGACAGCCGACGGTCGGCAGTGCCGAGAGCGGATGGCGCAGTTCATCACTGCTGTGCGCGCCGCCGCAAACTCGATAGCTTGACGGAAGCATCAGGCCCGCGGTGGTGTTTCAACCCAACGATCCCCGCTTCTGGAAAGCCCTGATCGGCGTGGCCTCCCTGGCTCTGAGCTGCGGCTTGGCCTGGTTGATCTTGCAGCTATGACCCGCGCTGATCTGCAGAAAGCTTGCGGCCTGTTCGCGATCAAGATCGCGATCTACTGGATCGCGAAATTAGTGATCTGCCAGCTCGACCCTTCCCGACTGATCTGTTCTGTAATCGCCAAGGGATTTGTGCCCTGCCTGGCCACCTTCGCGCTGATGGATTTCGTGGTGATCCCCCAGTTGCGGGCCTACTCCAGAAGGCGACGCAACGACCAAGGCGATCAACCGGGCTGATCGGCCTTGGCCTGACGGTGAATGCTGGTCATCGTGTCGCTGAGACCGGCGATGTCGTGCAAACCATTGGCATCAAACCAAGGGGCTGATGCCCAATCAAAGCCTTCGCCAAAAGTGTTGTCGGGAGACACCACATACCAATGACAATCGGCATCAGGCACATCCACAGCGCAGCGCGACCAATCGTCTTGCCACTGGGGCACCTGCACCCACATCACAGCCGCAACGAGCAGAGAGGCAAGGGCGCGAAGCATGGTTCTCAGGCTGAGACGCCAAACACTAAGCCCTTAGCCGAGGAAAAACCGGAATGTCCAAGCAGAACTGCAACTGCAAACGGGCATCAAGCCTTCGCTTTGCGGAACTGACGGATCTCCCGCCCTAATTCGCGAACCCCGTACAACAAACCAATCAGCGTGAGGATGCTCACGCCAGTGATCAACGCTGTATCTCTGATGGCTGAAGGATCAGCCATCAGAGAGGACAGCGCAGAGGTGATGACGGTCATGGCAACACCAGGAGGCTGACCTGGTGTTAGCACCGCTGGTTAAATGCGTACCACTGTGAAGGCGGTTGGGATGCGATTAGCGAATGGTCTTGGAGCACTGACGGCCCTGGGCCTCAGCCTTGGGACACTTGAGGCCCTGCCTCTGGCCAACGCCAAGGCCAACACCATCGCCGCACGCCAAAGCCCGCAACCCTCCCGGATGAATGCACTGCTGAACAGGGTGCGAACCATCCATGGCGATGGCATGCCGCTGCGCAGTTACAACCGCTATGTGGGCGCCCATCACAAGTTGCTGGGGATGTACTGGCGGAAGGTGGCCAGCGACAGGATCGCCAAGCTGCCGATGGTCACGCTGATGGGACGACGGGGACGCTTTTCAGGCTGCGGGCGAGTGCGCGCCATCAACGCCTACTGCCCGGAATCCAACGAGATCATCCTCAGCACCAAGGGGATGAAGCGCACCCAACGCTTCTCAGATGCCAACCACAATTTGCTGGCCCTCACCGTGCTCGCCCATGAATGGGGCCACCACGTGAACAACTACGCGGGGCGGGGTGGTTACAGCAAACGGGAGGAAGACGCTGCCGACTGGCGCGCAGGCCGCTATCTGGCCTGGCTGATGCAAAACGACGCCATTGGCGTGAAGGAGTTCACCGACGCCGCCAACCTGTTTTTCAGCATCGGCGATTTTCATTTCGCTTCGCCCCATAACAACCCCAAGGCGCGTTACGAAGCCTTCATTGCCGGGGTGGCAGAAGAGGTGGATGAAGGACTGACGGTGGGGGATTGGGTGATGGATACCCCGGAAACTTTTTCCCGGGTGATCAAAAGCAAAGGCAGTCGCAAAGACGGCGTAGCCGGCCCCA
>JAAZVJ010000206.1 GCA_018623675.1 Synechococcus sp. HW_metabat.54
GTTGGAGGCGGTGATGATGTCGCCGGGGTGAACCGCCGACCCGTTCACCATGTTTTCGCAGGCGGCCACCACCACATGCAGCTCCAGGCCTTTGGGCTTGAGCTCAGCGATGCTGCGCATGGCTCCCAGCACGGCGGCGCTGCCCCCCATGTCGTACTTCATCATGTGGATCTGAGCCGCGCCCACCTTGAGGTTGTACCCGCCGGAATCGAAGGTGAGGCCTTTGCCTACTAGCGCCAATCGCCGTTCGATCGGCCCTTCGCTTCGGTAGGTCAGGTGAATGAATTTGGGATCCAGATCCGACCCTTGGCTCACCGCCAGATAGGCCCCCATGCCAAGGGCTTCACAGTCGCTGCGTTCGAGCACCTTGAGCTCCAGGCCGTGGTCGCTGGCCATGCCCGCAGCGATCTCTGCCATCGAGGCCGGCGTGAGGCTGTTGGGCGGAGCGGCTACCAGTTCCCGCGCCAGTTCAACTCCGGCACAAATCGGCGCCACTGCACTGAGGGCCTGGTTGGTGTCTGCGGGCAAGGCGCCCAGCAGCTCGATGCGAGTCGGCAGCGTCCGCGGTTCGGATTCACTGCGGAAGCGTTGGTCTTTGTAGGTGGCCAGGCGCACGGCTTCGGCAACAGCCACGGCCGCATCGCTGCCGCTGGTGCCCCAGGGCAGCGCTAAGGCAAGGCTGTCGCCCTGGCCCAGGGCGGCTTTGGTGGCGCTGGCCGCGGCACGCCGCAGTTGCGGCAGACCAACGGCATCCTCAGCACCGAGCCCCACCAGCACCAGGGTGGTGAGCCCCTCCTTGAGCACGGGCAAGGTGGCGACGTCGCCGGCTTTTCCGCTGAACCGACGGGTTTCGAGCCAGGGTTGGATGGAGAGGCCCAAGCGGCTTTCCAGCTGGCTCACCAAGCCCTGGGCATCGCCCTCACACAGGCCCACAGCCAGCACGCTGCCAGTCCAGGTCTGGAGGGTGGCCGGCGAATGGGAGAACTGCATCTCAGCGGGGCGTAGTGGTGACGATGCTAAGGATTCAGCTGCAGCACCACTGTTGGCGAAGGCTCAGTTTGTGGAGGTGCTGCGACAGCGTCAGTCGGCACGAAATGGGGTGGCCCAGCGTTCCCGGGTTTCCTTGTTGAACGGTGGCAGCCAGGTTTGGATCAACTCGAGCTCCAGGCGACGCCGGGCTCGGGTTTGGGTCGGCACATCGCCCCAGAAGCGAATGCTGGGTTGACTGGCCAGGCCCGCGCTGCTGAGAGCTTCCCCATAGGCCGCCAGATAGGCCTTGCAGTCATGGTCGCCCTTCCAGCGGCGGTCGGCCGCCAGCGTTTCGCCCACGTAAAGCAGGATCGGCGTCTCGAGCTGGGGAGGTCGGTCCATCACCAGATAGATCGCGGCTCCCTGGTGAGGACTTTCAGGCCAGCGCCAGAAGCTGAGGGGCAGCGCCCGCAGCGCCAGGGGATTGAAGCCTGCCAGCGGGTCGTTGCCTGGTGCTGCACCGAATAACTGCGTTTGGGTACCGGGTGTGGCTGTTCCCTGGAACAGCGGCGCCTGGTGGTGGTGAATGCGTGCCTGCCAGGTCTGCAGTTGTTCCTCGCTGATGCTTAGCTCGTCTGGCAACTGGGCACTGCGCAGCGGCAGCACCTGGTCGCTGTTCGGCCCTTGATTGAAAAGGTCTCCCTGACGGGCTGCTGCAGCCATGGTCAACCTCGCGGCGGCAGGCTAGGCCCTGGCCTGCGTTCCCCGAAACGCACCTTGCCCAACAGCTGTTCGATCGCTTCTGGAGGCAGGCAGAGCCGTTCCTGCAGATCGGCGAGGTTTTCAAAGCGTCGGCGCAGGCGCTCCTGCAACAGACGCTGCAGGCGTGGTGCAGGCCAGAGCAGCCGTTGCTCGAGTTCCTGAGGGCTGGCCCCATTGAGATCCAGGGGGCTTGGCTCCTCCAGGGGCGGGGCATCGCCGTACCAGTTGAAGACCAGATGGGGGCGCCATTCTTCGGCCTGCAGCGCTGGCAGATCCAGGAGTTGAAAAAGGTCGTCGGCCTGGGTGAACTGAACGCCGCCCCGCTGCAGGCGCATCAGCACGTTCACCATGGCTTCGCTGCAGCCAGGCAGTTGCCGCCACTGATCAGCGGTGGCCCGGTTCACATCCACCACCCAGCTGGGAGCAGCGGGAGGCTCCGGCAGGGGCAGGGGCGGCGTCGACCGCTGGGCGGGAGGATCCGGTGGGAGTTCTCCAACAGCCTGGAGCAGCTTCCGGGCCAAAGGATCCAACCAGTGCCCGCGGGCCATCGCGCTCCATGACGGTGGGCTGACCTTACCCACCATCAGGGGCCACTGATCAATCCCTCACGATCTCCAGACGGGCGGGCGACTGGGGGGCGCCACCAACCCCTCCCGGAAGGCTTTCACCACGGCTTGGGTGCGATCGTTCACGGCCAATTTGCGCAGCACGCTGCTCACATGGCTTTTCACGGTGTCGATCGACAACGTGAAGGCGTCGGCGATTTCCTGGTTGGTCATGCCTTTGCAGAGGCCGTGGAGCACGTCTTCCTCCCGCACGCTGAGGGGCGCCAGGGTGGGCGCGTTGTCGTGGGAAGCACGTCGCCACTGGCCATGGCTCAGCACTCCACTGGTGATGCGGTCCATGTAATGCCCATCGCTGTCCATGGCATTGAGGGCGGCCAGCACCGTGCCGGTGCCCGTGAGTTCGGCCGCACAGATGCCGTCGCAGCCGAGTTCCACTGCTTCGAGGATGGTGCGCACCAGGGGCTGTTGAAGCAGCAGCAGCACCTTGAGGGAGGGTCGCTCACTGCGGGCTTGCCGCAGCAGGCTGATGCCGCTGCCCTGCTCAAGGCCATCGGTGCAGATCAGGAGCTCCGGTTCTCCATGGCGCACATGCTCCATCAGCTCCGTTTCGCGGGTGGCTGCCCCTACCAGGGGGGCCTGGCCTTCCATCCAGCTCACCAGGGTTACCAGCAGGATCTGGTTGCCGGTGCCGATCAGGGTGCGACTGCGGCGTAGCAGGTCATGGCCTTGGTGGCACTGTTGTTGAAGCCTTGGAATCTGA
>JAAZVJ010000207.1 GCA_018623675.1 Synechococcus sp. HW_metabat.54
AGCGCTCGATCAGGTTGCTCAGTGCCTGATATGCCCAGTCGGTGGGCTGCACGTCGGAGAACTGGGTGATCGAAGTCACCTGTTCTTCGGCGCCGTACTGGCTCAGGCCAGCAATGTTGACGTCAGCGGCGTTTGCAGCAACGGGAGCCAGAAGGCCCAGAGCTGCAGGCGCCAAAAGAAGCTTCTGGAACAGTTTCATTGGTCCTCACACCAAAACGAGGAGCCCTTGCCAAGGCGGCTTGGAGGCTATCGGAAGGGCATCCGAGGCAGCCCATCAACAGGCACGCAGAGACGTAGCAAATGTCACAGGGAGGACCAGAAGGAAGCGGTCAGATCAAACTGTGAACAGAAACAAGAAGAAAAACCCAGCGCAATGTGTGAATCAATCAGCCACGAAACACAAAGATAAAAAGAAGACTCTCTATAGATCGCGAAAAGAAAATTCAGAACAACTGAGACCAGAGCAAATACTCAGAACACAAATAGTTCCGAGCGATACATTGTTTTTGAGACGCGGTTGATGTCTATGGCTATTGCCATGACCACCGGCTACAGCGCACAAACAGAGGGAGCCTTGCTCTGCATTGAGGCGGCCTTGGACTGGGCCCTCCAATGCGCCGAGAGCCTCCCAGCTGAGGATCAGTACGTCCTGATCGACTACGGAGCAGCCGATGGCGGCACGGCGGTCGGACTCTGGCAACAGGTCCTGGACAGACTCCATCGCGACCATCCCAAGGCTCACCTGACCTTGATTGGCAACGACCTGCCAAGCAACGACAACCAGACCCTGGCTGAAAACTTGGCGCTGCAAATCCCGCGGCCACCCAAGCCCACGGTGCTGGTGAGCGCCCGCAGCTTTTATGAGCCATCCGTCGCCCCCGGAACGGTGAGCTTCGGCTTTTCAGCCACGGCCATGCATTGGCTGAGTACCTCACCGGGACCACTCAATTCCCATACCCACGTGTTGGCCTCAGGGGATGACGAAGCACTCCAGCGCTTTAAAGGCCAAGCCATGAAGGACTGGAATCACATTCTTGAGTTACGCAGCCGGGAATTAAAAGTCGGCGGTCGCCTGCTGACTGTGAACCTCTCGCGCGATGAGGAAGGGCGTTATCTCGGTGAAAACGGAGGGGAGACGCGAAACGTCCATGACCAACTCCACCAAATCTGGAGAAGCATGGCGGACGAAAAGCTCATCACAGAAGAGCAATACCGCAGCGGGACCATCAATAACTTCTACAAGTCGCCAGAGGAATTCATGGCGCCGCTGAAGGATCCCAATTCAGCCGCGTATCGAAACGGACTGCGCCTTGTCGACCAACGCACGGTCTATGTGAAGTGCCCCTACAAACGCCGCTGGAAAGAGAACGGTGACACCGCGGCCTTCGCAGCGGGGCTCATGGCCACCATTCGAAGCTGGAGCCGCCACAGCTTTGCCAATGCGGCCGGTGACCAAGCCGCTGACACCGTCTACCAACGCCTGGAGCAACGCATCGCCCAAGCCCCCGAGGAATGGAGCCTCGACTATGTCGAGCACCACCAAATCATGGAGCGTGTTGGCTGATGGTGGTCTCCACAACGGCTCCACCGCGCGTGTCGGTGCTGGCACAACATGTCTCGCCCCATCTCTCGGTTTTCGTTGTTGCAGAAACGACCCATGCGGGTCGGCCAGCTAATGGCGGGCTGAGACTCTTGCCTTACCCAAGCGATGACGCCTGCATCGCCGATGGGCAGCGGTTAGCGGCGCTGATGACCCACAAACACGAGCTGTATGGCACCGGCTTCGCCGGAGGAAAGGTCGTGGCCCGCGCCCATGATCTCGAGGCCGTCAAAGACGAGCTCCTTGCTGTGACGGCAGAACTTCTGGAGGCCCTCGATGGCGCCATGGTCACTGGCTGTGACCTCAACACCAGCTTGGAGGACATGGAGCGTCTGACATCGCTCACCCCCCATGTCCTTGCCGCCGTTGGGAGCCCGGTCGACGCCAGCGCGGCAACGGCCCATGGAACCCTTGGCGCCGTTGAGGCTGTCCTGGGAGAAGCGCTGACAACGGCACAACCCGGTCGAGCACTCGTCCATGGCTGCGGTGCCGTGGGTGGCACCGTGGCCCGCGCCCTGGTGGACCACGGTTGGACAGTCTTCACCATGGACACCCATCGCGAGCGGGCGGGCTTTCGGGGAGCCACGCCACTGCCTGCAACCTGCTCCTGGTGGGAGCTCGACCTGGATCTCCTGCTTCCCTGCTCCATCTCCGGGCTCATCGATCTGTCGATGGCGCAAGCGTTGCGGGCTCGAGCCGTCGTTCCCGCGGCCAATGCACCCTTTAAAGAAGCCCACCTCGCCGACGGGTTACGGCAACGCTCCATCCCGGTCCTGCCTGACCCACTGGTCAACGCCGGAGCCGTCATTGCCGACTCCATCGAGCGATTCGCGCCACAGAGCTGGGAAGAAGCCGAAGCGGATGCGGTGTATGCCTTCGTCAGGCAGACCGTTCGTCGACGTTCCGATGACTACCTCCACCAGCGCAGGAAAGGAGCAACCGCGACGGGCGCCCTCGGAGCCGTAGCCGCTGGCCACCGCTGTCGGCCCATCGGGCTGAGCTTCAACGCTGGAGCGGTGTCATGAGACCCGAGATCCCAACAACCACACGCATCCTGATCATTGGGGGAGGGATGGCAGGGCTCAGTTGCGCGGCGGCGTTGGCGCAGCGGGGCGTGCGAGACGTCGTCCTTCTAGAAGCCAAAACCCTGGCCCACGCGCAGGCCAGCAGCTTTGGTGAAACCCGGATGTTCCGGGAGATGTACTCCGACCCCGTGCTGTGCGAGCTGGCGCAGGCCGCCAATCGCCTATGGATCAAGGAGGAAGCGGAGGCAGGGATTCCGCTCCGGGCAACCCATGGACTGCTGTTCTATGGAGAAAGCTGGGACGAAGAAACGATCGAAGGCTCCATCCCTGGCGCCCGTCGGGTGATGGATGAGCAGGGCATCCCCTACGAAGCCCTCACGGCCGAGGAGATTGCAGCCCGGTTTCCCCTCAAGCCCAAGCGGGAGTTCA
>JAAZVJ010000208.1 GCA_018623675.1 Synechococcus sp. HW_metabat.54
GGATCACCATCCCAACTGGAGCAACGTGTACGGATCGGTCACCATTCGACTGAGCACCCACGACCTTGGTGGCCTTTCCGATCTCGACCTCACCCTCGCCCAAGCCATCGACCAGCTGAGCTAGGCCTGCCAGCATGGTGGGCTGGAAGGTCGCCCAAGCCTGGCGCCAACGTCACCCCCCACATCCATGACCGCATCTCCCAGCAGCGCAGCCATGCCAACCAGCGGTGTGCCGGTGACAATCCTGACCGGCTTCCTCGGTGCCGGAAAGACCACCCTTCTCAACCACATCCTCACCAACCAAGACGGCGTCAAAACGGCTGTTCTGGTGAATGAATTCGGAGAAATCGGCATCGACAACGACCTGGTGGTCAGCGCCGGGGAAGACATGGTGGAGCTGAGCAACGGATGCATCTGCTGCTCCATCAATGGCGAGCTGCTGGACGCGGTCGATCGGATCCTGGAGCGTCCAGAACCGGTGGATTATCTGGTGGTGGAGACCACCGGCCTGGCCGACCCCCTGCCAGTGGCCATGACCTTTCTTGGCAGTGAGTTGCGCGACCAAACGCGCCTCGATTCGATCATCACCTTGATCGACGCTGAAAACTTCGATGATCAGATCCTGGAAAGCGAAGTGGGTCGCTCCCAGGTGGTGTATGGAGACATCCTCCTGCTCAACAAAACCGATCTGGTCGATGAAAACCGGCTGCAAGCGATCGAGGGCCAGCTCAAGGACGTGAAAAAGGACGCGCGAATCCTGCGCTCCGTGAAAGGCGATGTTCCCTTACCGCTGCTGTTGAGCGTGGGGCTGTTTGAAAGCGACCGGGTCGCCAGTGCCGCGAACGATCCGACCCTCGACCACAGCGATTGCGATCACGACCATGGCCACTGCAGCCATGACCATGATCACGGGGAGCACGGCCATCACGACCATGGCCATGACGCCCACAGCCACGATCACCACGACCACGATCACCACAGCCATGGCGGACACAGCCATGGTTCTGCCGACCACCTGGCGATCGAGGGCTACACCTCGCTCTCCTTCCGCAGTGATGGACCTTTCTCTCTGCGCAAATTCCAGAACTTCCTCGACAACCAGCTTCCGGCATCTGTGTTCCGCGCCAAAGGCATCCTGTGGTTCAACGAGAGTGAACGCCGCCATGTGTTCCATTTGGCCGGCAAGCGCTTTTCGATCGATGACAGCGAGTGGCCTGGTGAGCGCAAGAACCAACTGGTGATCATTGGCCGCGACCTCGACCACAACGCCTTACGCAAACAGCTGCAGGCCTGTGTCGCGAAAGACGCCGGCAAGGGCTTCACATAACCCAAATGGCAACGGTTCCTACAAGCAAGACCTCGACAACCCCTTTAAGGTGACAGGACTCCGGGAGACGGCATGGTTGAACTCCTCAGCGCAACACTCGCCTTCACGGTGCTTGGCTTGGCCCTCTGGATGCTGGTCGACTCCGATGACGACAACGGTGGTGGCGGACTGATGGAACCGACCCTGGTGCCCATCCCCGTGCGCAACACCCGTCGCTAGCGACTCGCCAACGCAATTCTTTTGAGTCCTCGCCCTTGGGCGGGGATTTTTTTTGCCTGCACACGACCACCTCAAAACGCTATTGCGTATCATTCGCATCTTCGACGCACGAGCTAATGCGGATCATTCTCAATAAAACCCCTTTGCTGCGAACCCTCTGCGTTGCCCTTGGGCTGGCAAGTGCAGCCGTGCTGCAGGGCTGCGGAACTGACAACGAGCCCACCATTGGGGTGTATTCCGGCCGTCACTACAACACCGACCAAGAGCTCTACGACCGCTTTACCCAAGAAACCGGGATCAAGGTCAAGCTTCTGGAGGCGAAAGACGATGCTCTGATCCAACGCCTGCGATCAGAAGGTGAACGCTCACCCGCCGATGTGCTGATCCTGGCGGATGCAGCCCGGCTCGACCGTGCAGCCCAACTCGGTTTATTCCAGGCCGTGAACTCCCAAGCCCTGAACGACGCCATCCCATCCGACCTGCGCGACCCCAGTGGTCGCTGGTTTGGTCTCACCCGGCGGATGAGAGTGCCGATGCTCAACCCCAAACAGGTCACCAGCCAAGCCGTTGACCGCTACAGCAAGCTTGCTGATAAGGGGCTCGCCGGAAAGCTCTGCCTGCGCAATCGCAAAAGCGTTTACAACCAATCCTTGGTGGCATTCATGCTGGATCGCAGCGGCGAAGCCGCCACATCGGCATGGATTCAAGGCATGGTCGCGAACCTGGCTCAGCCGGTGTTCAGCAGCGACACCCCGATGATCCGTGCGGTTGCCCAAGGCCAATGTGGTGTGGCCCTCGCCAACACCTATTACCTGGCCCGCCTGCAGGCCGGTGACAAGGGCGCGGCCGACAAGGCTCTCAGCCAATCCGTGCAGGTGGCCTGGCCTGATCCTGTGCACGTGAACATCACCGGCGCAGGCATCACCGCCAACAGCAAAAATCCGAAAGCAGCGCGTCGCTTTGTGGAATTCCTGGCCTCAAGCCAAGCCCAGGGGGGATACGCCGCAGCCAACCATGAATATCCAATCCAAGGGGAAGGCGACGATCCCGTGCTGCAAGCCTGGGGCAACTTCCGCCAGGCCAACGTCTCAGCAGCAAAACTGGGTGAATTGAATGGCAAAGCCTTGGAGCTGATGACTGCCAACGGCTGGCAATGAGTCAGGCCTCTCCAGCCCTCTCCCCCTCCTGGCGCCAGTCCTGGAGTCAATGGTGGCGCCCCGGCCGCCGTTGGCTCACCGGGCTGGCCGTGCTCCTGGCCCTGCTGGCGTTGCTGCCAGTGGTCGGGCTGATCGGAGCAGGAGTGCAAGGGCTGGGGAGTGGGTCCGCAAGCCTGGGGGCTGATGGTGCGCAACAGATTGGGGGCACCACTGCGCTCCTCCTTGGCACCACCAGCGTTGGCGCCCTCCTGGGAACCGCCAATGGGTGGCTGCTCGCCAACTGCCGCTTTCCAGGCCGACGGCTCCTGCGCATCGCCCAGCTCCTGCCCCTTGCCACCCC
>JAAZVJ010000209.1 GCA_018623675.1 Synechococcus sp. HW_metabat.54
ATACGCGCAGAATCAACAGCCCGACATCACTGAGGAAAGGACGCGTCAGCACAGGACGAAGCACGTTGATTAAAGCTGCTTCGAGAAACTTAACGATTTCGTCGCCGCTGCCGTGGCCGCTGTTCGCACACTGAGCCCAGGTCTTTCAGGCGTCGCGATGGGGGTCAGGACGACATTGCGACGCATTGGCACCAGGATCCTCGGAGTGGTGGATGAGTACTGGGCCATGCGAGAGCCTGGGCAGTATGGCGATCAGCCTCCTCAGTGCCAGGTCCGCAGTGACAGCGCAGACACGGAAATAAGCCACGCACCCAGGCCGCATAATTAAGTATTTATCCCTAACCGTTTTTTGATGGCTCTCGATCAGCTCAAGGCGTTTCTGGTGCGCATGCAAGACGACGAAGCCTTGAAGGCCACCGTTCTTGCGGCCTCAACGGCCGACGATGTGGCCAAGATCGCTGCGTCGATGGGTTTTGAATTCTCCGGTGATGAGCTGCTGCGTCTTTCTGGAAAGAAAGTGGGTCGGGTGACCGTGTCCAAGCAAGACACCCCCGGTGAATACAACTAGAGAACCAAGCCATCGACGGATGGGCGGACTCAGCAGTTAGGCCGATTTGAGATAGATCTTGCGACCATTTGCATCGAGTTTGTAGCGACCACCTCTTGGGCCGATGTGAATCACATCGGCTGAATCTGCATGGGCCACTGGTTGGGCAATTGCAGGCGTCGGTTCTGCTTGATCACTGGCCTTTTGTCGTGGCTCTGCAATCAGTGGCTTGAAGATGTTGCGTCCGGTAGTCCGGTACAGGAAGTCAGCAATACTCAGCATTGGTAAGCGGTAACTTCCTTTTTATTGTCCAAGCGCGTCAAGTGGATGTGCTAAGCACAATCGCTTGATGATGCCTTTGTGATGGCCTCAATCTGGAGCTGATTGCGTTGTTTCGCTGCGTTGATTTGTTATCGCTTAGTCGATGCCCATCTGCAGGAAGCTGTCATCGACGGCAACCATTTCGCTGTCGTCTTCATGGCAGCAGCAGCCATAGAGAAGATGCAGGATCCGCCCCACCTCCAGGTTTCTGTCGGCCACGTCCTGCCACAGGCGTTGGGCGAGCTCCATGTCGGCCAGTTCGAATTGGGCGTGCACTAAGTCGCGGGTGATCGCGAAATAGCTCTGGCGATCGTTGCGGGCCCTGCATTCCTCAGCGGCACTCACCGACATCAACAGCGGTGTGGTTTTCAGGAAGGCGTCGGCGAGTTTGGGCATGGCACCTCTCAGGCACTGCTTCCACTGTTGATGCTCGGCCTGAATCTGCCTATCCGTGCAGATGCCTATTAGGGCCCTGGCTGCTGATGCCGGCCTGCGGTCGCTCAGCCCAGGGCTTCCACCAAACCATCCTTGTCGCAGCGGCTGAGTTCCACCACGGGGGGATAGGCCAGAAAGGCCAGGCAGGTGAGTATTTCATCGAGCCCCTCATCGTCGAGCGACTGCCGAGTGCTGTCGCCGGAGATCGATAGCCAGGCCAGCAGGGTGGAGCCGTCGCTGTGGACCACTTCAGTCATGGCGCCGTTGTCGTGCTCCCGCACGCTCAAGCCGTGGCGGTCTTCGAGGATGGCCACGACACGCTCCAGTAAGTGCTGACGATTCAGCGCATCGTTGGCGTGCAATTCCACGAACAGATCGGCGCCATCGGTTTCAAAGCGCACTCCGTAGCGGGTGGTTTCCATCGGATCGAGCTTCCCTGGCGCTGCAGATCTAGGCACGCCGGAGCGATGGTGCAAGCAACTAGCGGCTGACCACGCCGCAGGCGATCCGCGCACCGCCGCCGCCGAGGGGAGGTGTGTCGCTGTAGGTGTCTCCACCGGCATGCACCACCAGGGCTTTGCCGCGTAGATCAGTGGTGCTTAGCCGCGGTGCCACCACGCTGGTGGGTGTGGTGCCGTCGTCATTGACCACGAGTCGGCTGAGGTCACCGCGGTGTCCATTGCCGAAGGGGCCCAGGTGCTCACCGGTTTCGTCGGGATCCCAGTGGCCCCCTGCGGCCAAGCCAGCCACGGGTTCGCCTTCGGCATTGAGTGCGCTCTCGCAGCTGCCGTTGGCATGGAGGTGAAAGCCGTGCTCTCCCGGCGTCAGGCCGCTGAGGCTGGGGATGATTTCCAGGCCTTGGTCGCTGTCGCGAGCCGTCACGCTGCCGATCGCTTCGCCAAGTCCGTCGGCACTGATGCGCTGGATCGTGATCTCCAGGCTGGCGGCCTTCGCAGGGTCTGGCCAAATCAACGCGATGCACACCAGCAGCACTGCGAACAGGCGACGCATGTGAACCGAGCGGAAGGTCTCCATTCTGCGCCAGATCAGGGTTGAACGAGACCGAAACGATGCGTGCAGAGTTTCTTCCCGTTTTCCCTCTTCCCCTGTGGATGGGTTGCGTTTTGATTCGCCCACAGGGATGCATTTCTGTTGTGGCGGCCACAGTGATGGGATCCCGACCTGCCTATCAGAGGACAAAGGAGGGAGCCCATGATCACCACCACCACCCGGCTGAAGCTGCAAGAGATTCTTGGTCGCGTTGCCCGCGGCGAATCGGTCAGTTTGCAGGAGCGGGTGTTGCTTCAGAAATATGCCGATCGCGATCGCACTGTGAGCAGTTGGATCCACCGTGCCCAGCGTCAGCGTGAGCGTGGATGCACGGCCACTGGCCTCGACGGACTCCTCGATGATCTCGATCTCGGCAGCCAGGATGCCGCTGATCGCCATCGTCCGGAGGATGATCTCGGCGATTGGTTCTGTGGTGCCTCGCCTTGGTTGCGTCGTGACTGAGCCCAGTTCGCAGTCTGCGCCTGGCGGACGTTTGCTGGTGATCGACGGGCGTGCCTACCGCCGCGTGGAGTTGCCAGGACACCCGACCCGTCAGTGGCGCTTGGAACGCTTGGAGCTGCCGGAAGCGATCGACTGGTTGATTCGCGAGCAGCAAGAACCTCCGGTGATGAAGGATTGCTGATTCATGATTAACAACTAGGTATTTCTTCGTGGGTACTTTGTTCTTC
>JAAZVJ010000210.1 GCA_018623675.1 Synechococcus sp. HW_metabat.54
GCGACCTTGCTTGGCTGAGCCACCTGCAGAATCACCCTCAACGATGTAGATCTCCGACTCGGAAGGATCACGGGAACTGCAATCGGCCAACTTGCCAGGGAGTGTGGAACTCTCCAGCACGCTTTTACGGCGCACCAGTTCACGGGCACGACGGGCAGCCTCAGCGGCATTGAAAGCCTGAATGGCCTTCTCCAGGATCATGTCGATAACACCCGGATTGAATTCCAGGTATTGACTAAGGGCCTCACCGACAAGGCTGTCGACAATGCCGCGAACCTCGGTGTTACCGAGCTTGGTTTTGGTTTGGCCCTCGAACTCTGGCTCAGGAACCTTCACCGACAGCACAGCAGTGAGGCCTTCGCGAATATTTTCGCCAGCCAAGTTGTTGTCAGAGTCTTTGCGCTTACCGCGCTTGCGAGCGAAGGTATTGAGGGTGCGGGTCAGCACCGTTTTCAAGCCCTCGATATGGGTGCCACCATCGACCGTGCGGATGTTGTTGGCAAACCCAAGGATGCTGTCGGAGTAGGCATCAACACACCACTGCAATGCCGCCTCTACAGAAACACCATCCTTTTCTGAATTGACATAGATGATTTCCGGATGAAGGGGATCCTTCTCCGTATTCATATAGGCGACGTATTCCTTGATGCCGCCTTCATAAAAATAGATCTCTTCGTGCGCTTCACCCTCGGGCGTGCGCGCTGCCTCACGTTCATCGCGAAACACGATGCGAACACCACCGTTGAGATAGGCGAGCTCCCGCAACCGCGCCGCCAGGGTGGCGTAATCAAAAACGATTCCGCCTGTGAAAATCTCAATATCAGGCTTGAAGCAAACGCTGGTGCCGGTGAGACCGTTCTCCTCTGCTGGCTGGTCTTCCGACCGCAGACTGCCGATGGCAGCACCCCGCTCAAAGCGCTGACGGTGCACCTGACCTTGGCGGCGCACGGTGACTTCCACCCATTCACTGAGGGCGTTCACCACGGAAACGCCCACACCGTGCAGACCACCGGAAACCTTGTAACCACCGGCACCAAACTTGCCGCCGGCGTGCAAAACGGTGAGCACCGTTTCCAGAGCACTCTTGCCGGTGCGGGGGTGCACGTCGGTCGGAATGCCCCGACCGTTGTCGGTCACCGATGCTGAGCCGTCTTCGCCCAACACCACCCGAATCTCGGAACAGTGGCCAGCTAAGGCTTCATCAACAGAGTTATCGACCACCTCGTAAACAAGGTGATGAAGACCACGCGGCCCCGTGGAGCCGATGTACATGCCCGGGCGCTTCCGGACCGGCTCCAGCCCTTCCAGGACCTGGATTTGCTCGGCACCGTAGGCGGCTTGAACCTTTGAGGCTTCGCTCATGCGTTCGTGGTCTGCCAGGCCTCCTGTCAGGCTGAATTTACCACCGGCGCACCAGAGACGCTTGCAGAGGCCTCTGAGACGTCATTTTTTGAGGGGGTGCACCCCGCACATTCGTCCATGGCCAAGCTCAGCGCATCACCCACCAGCGCAAGCCAACTCATCGGCTCCGATGAGCGACCCCTCGTGGTGGTGCTGCTCGGCCCCACAGCCAGCGGCAAAACCGCCCTCGGCATCGCCTTGGCCCAGGCGTTGCAGCTGGAGGTGATCAACGTCGACTCACGGCAGCTGTATCGACAGATGAGCGTGGGCACCGCAAAACCCACCGCAGCCCAACAAGCCGAAGTCGTCCACCACCTGCTCGACCTTCGCGACCCGGACCAACCCCTCACCCTGCAGGAATTTCAGGAGTTGGCCCTGGAGGCCGTGAACGCATCGAACCGGACCCGAAGTGGCGCCCTTCTGGTGGGGGGCAGCGGTCTCTATCTCAAATCCCTAACTGGAGGCCTCAAGCCACCGGCGGTGCCTCCCCAACCGGCCCTTCGCGATCAGCTCGAGCGACTGGGGCAAGTCACCTGTCACGGCCTGCTGCGCCAAGCCGACCCCGCCGCCGGTACCCGGATCGCCCCTGCCGACGCCGTGCGAACCCAACGTGCCCTGGAAGTGCTCTACGCCACAGGGCGCACCATCAGCTCACAACAGGGTGCCGATCCACCGCCGTGGCGGGTGCTGGAGCTGGGGCTGGATCCCACAGATCTGAAGCAACGCATCGCCCAAAGGACCCGTCAGCTGTATCTGGATGGCCTGATCGAGGAAACAGCACAACTACGGGATCGCTACGGGGCCGAACTTCCCTTGCTGCAGACCATCGGATACGGCGAGGCCCTCCAGGTCCTGGAAGGCCGCTTGAATCAGATGCAAGCGATCGCCATCACCACCAAACGCACCCAACAATTCGCCAAACGCCAACGCACCTGGTTCCGTCGCCAGCACCAACCCCATTGGCTTCGCAGTGAGGACCCGCTCAACGAAGCGATGACACTGATCAAGGGAGGTCTAGTGTGAGAGAAGAAGTAGCTGTGCCGCATACGGCGAAACGGCCGACCTTCCCTGTTCCCTCAACACCCTGAATGCCTCCACGTCCCCGTTTTGATCGACGCGCTCCTGTCCGGGAGCTCCCCAATATCAACGACCGCATCAATTACCCGCAGCTTCGCGTGGTGGACGCTGACGGCAGCCAGCTTGGTGTAATTGACAGGGAAGAGGCACTCTCAGTCGCCCAAGAGCGCGAACTGGATCTGGTGCTCGTGAGCGAGAAGGCCGATCCTCCGGTTTGCCGGATCATGGACTACGGCAAGTTCAAGTTCGAGCAGGAGAAAAAGGCCAAAGAAGCCAAGAAAAAGTCGCATCAGACCGAAGTTAAAGAGGTCAAAATGCGCTACAAGATCGATCAGCACGATTACGACGTGCGTATCGGTCAGGCCCAGCGCTTCCTCAAGGCCGGCGACAAGGTGAAATGCACCGTGATCTTCCGCGGCCGGGAGATTCAGCACACCGCTCTGGCCGAAGTGCTGCTGCGCCGCATGGCCAAAGACCTGGAAGAACAGGCTGAGATCCAACAGGCCCCCAAGCGGGAGGGTCGCAACATGATCATGTTCCTCACACCTCGGAAGA
>JAAZVJ010000211.1 GCA_018623675.1 Synechococcus sp. HW_metabat.54
CTCCAAGCGCTCGAGCCCATCCAGGCTCGACTGGCGATAGCGGTCGCCATCCCGAAGGGGTTGGCTCATCGTTGTGCGACCGGTGCTGCGCAACAACTCAGCGGGAAGGCGCTCGTCCAGCAAAGGATCTGCGATCACCATGGCCTGCTTGTTTTGCGCCTCGATCAACAGCAAAAGCATGGGGAGATCTCGCTGGTCATCGGACCATCGCTCCATCAGCTGCTCACCGAACTGGTTGAGGGTCAGCCCGTAATCAAGACGCCGCAATGTCACCAACCGGGCGTCGATTCGTTGTGCATCGAGCTGCTCCAGTCGTGTCGTGATGTCGGCCCGACTTGCTCGACTCAACACATCTGCTGAGTCGATCACACGATCAGCAGGTGCAGTGGGAGAAAAGTCGACCGGCGCAACGGCGAAGCTGGCTGGAACGAGCAGCAACAGGGTGAGGCAGGTGGCGAGTAGACCGGCCAGATGCGATCGGATCCGCAGCATCAGTTCAGGCAAAGTTGCTAGCAGTCTGCCGTTAGCTGGCCAGGCTGTCGCGGTTCAAGACCATGATTGCCTCCACAATCCCCTCTGCTTTCCCTGTGGGCAGAGTCATCCGCTCGCAGAGGGTGGCGAGGAAAGCCGTTTCCTCCGGTTCGATCACCTGATCGGCGTGAACTAACTGGGCGGCCAATGCCAAGGCGGTTTCCTGTTGAGGGCTCGTCAGCGCAGGGATGGCGTCGTTGATCAACTGATGGAGGCCGTTGTCACGTCGCAGCGCTGTCAGCAGGTGGTCAAAGAGATCTCCCATCTCTGCTTCTGAACAGTCGCGGTAGGGAGATCGGTATTCAAGTTGCCCTCGCAGGTCATGGGCTTCTTTCTTGCCCAGGGAGCCGTCACAGGCCACTGCACAGAGGGCAATGGCGGCAAATGCTTCAGCAGAGTCCATGGAGGCTGGTGCGAGCAACCCCATTTGAGCAAGAGTGCTTTGATCCGCCACCCCTTTGTCATCCCATGCCCTTTGGTGCACGCGTCAGTCTTTCGGCAGGTGTGCTCGTGTTGCTGTTGGCGGCTGGCAATGCATTCAGCGCGCCAATGATTGATCCCAGCCTGCAACGGGCTGAAGTGCTGGCGGGGATGGCTGCAGTGGGCCTGATGTTGGTCGCCGTTCTATGGACCCGTGCCCAGCCCTTGGCACCGACAGCTGTGGACCTTGAGGGGGAGCAGGGATTCGTGCTGGCGGAACGACTGGATCCAGGCACGCGGACCGAATTGGCCTGGGGGAGTCACCTTTTGCTGACGGCGACCTCCGCGGCCACGATTTTGGTGGCCTGGGACAACGTGGTGGTTCTTCGCCGGGGGTTAATCCCCAGTGCGGCAGTGACCAATGAGCCCATGGCTCTCTCAACAGAGGAATTTGCACCTGGCGCGATCTGTGAGCGGGCCTCCCGATCTGGTCAGTTGGTGTCTCTTGTAAAAACCGCTTTGTATCCCGGTCGTACGGAATTTGACCCGGTGCTTCCTGGCCTACCCGCTGTGATGGTTTACCCCCTCGGTCAGCGCGGTTGGGTGGTGCTGGGGGGGTGGTCAGAGCGTTGCTTCAGCCGTTCGGATGAACGCTGGTTTTCAGGTTGGGCTGAACGGCTTAAAACCTCACTGGAGCAGAACGACGTTTGCTCTTCCCCGGAGAGAGGGGCTGATCATCTTTGATCTTCAACTCCGACTTCACTGAACCGTCGGGTGATGAGAACACCACGAGTCCCTTCTTACCCACGTTGCCGTCGAGGCGTTCGCTGCGGGTGACCTGCTGATTGGCTTTGCGGCGCAGTTCAACCTGGCCCCGAGCGGAGACTCGATTGGTTGTCCAGTTCCATAGGCAGGTGTTGGCGGTTAATTGGTCACCTGGCTGCGAGAGCTCACATCCCTTGAGCACCTTCAGCGTTGTCTGACCCATACCAATCCTGAAGCCATCACCCACGAGCGTTGAATCTTTGAGCGCTGCGGTGAATGGGTGCTGACTCAGCAACGCATCCTCCTGGATGAGCCAGCGGGTGGTGGAAGCCTTGAGCTCACCTTCGCGTTCGGGGGCCAGAACTCGTACGGGGCCGATCAAATCAATGAAGCCTTGTTTGGTATTGCCCTTCAGTGATTTGGCATGGAGTTGCTGAAGGGTCTTGTGTCCGTCGCCGCGGCGTTGGCCCAAGACCGGTCCTTCAGAGTTCAAACCTCCTTGATTCAAGTTCCAAACGGTTCGACCAGCGCGAACAACGGAGTCAGCATGGCCGCGCTTTTTTTGGAGTTGCTTCGGGGTCCACCGCTCCAACTGCACTGTGCCCAGCAATGTGAGGTCGTTGCTGCGTTGCTGCAGACGAGCCTTGGTGCTCTTGATTCGGGTGAGACGGTCAATGGCTTCAGGGCGTTGCTCCATCACCAAGAGCTCTTGGGGGGGAGTCCAACGCAAGCGATCGCCTTTGATCAAGATCTTTTGTCCTTGCAGCTGTTGGAGCTGCACGTTTCCTTCGAGCAACACCAGTTGCCCATCGTTGATCACGGTTGCGCGCTCTGCGCTGACCCGGAACGAGGGCTGATTGTCGCGATAGAGAATGCCTTCAGGCCGATTGGCCCGGACCAGTCTCCTGCTGAACTCGTAACGGGCCTCAGGGCTGGTGAGGTCCCAGTCGCGTTCGCCATTCGTGCGCTTCTGCCGCAGTTCGAGCGACTTGAACACAAACGGGGGTGCTTGCGTGCTGGCACGGTCCTGAACCGCCTCGCAGCCCACCAAGACGACGGATCCCGCCAACACGCCAAGCAGGCGCCATGGTTGCCTTCGATGTCTCAAAGGGGAGACTCCAGCTCGAGTCGCTGCATGACTGGATTTGGTGTTGGCAGAGGCTGTCCGCTTTCAAGCTTCCCCCAAATCAAAGCGTCTTTCCACTGGGCGGGCATCGTCCCTTGATCCAGTTGGTTGAGGATCCGCCCACTCAGGTCGGGCACGAGGGGGTGAAGCAGAAGTCCAACAATGCGCGAACAC
>JAAZVJ010000021.1 GCA_018623675.1 Synechococcus sp. HW_metabat.54
AAACAGTTCGTCGGCGACCTTGTCGTCAACACCACGCTCACTGGCGCCCTTCACAAAGATGCCGCGGTGCTTCTGCATTTCTGACACCTTCTTTTTACCCATGGCCCGACGCAGCAGGTCGGCTTCTCCCAGGGAATAGCCAGCGAGATCCTGAGCGATCTTCATGATCTGCTCCTGATAGACCATGATTCCGTAGGTCTCATTCAGGATCGGCTCAAGCGCCTGATGGGCAAAATCGATCGCCTCGCGGCCGTGTTTGCGGTTGATGAATTTGGGGATCAGGCCGGCATCCAGCGGTCCCGGTCGATAGAGCGCCAGGATCGAGGAAATGTCTTCAAGCGATGAGGGGCGCAGGTCGCGAACGATCTGGCGCATGCCACTCGACTCCAACTGAAAGATGCCCTCCAAGTCACCTCGAGCCAAAAGGGCAAAGGTCTCTTCATCCTGTGGTGGGAGTTTGTCGGGGTCGATGCGTTCGCCGAAGTTGGAGGCCACAAGCTCCAGGGTCTTGTCGATCATGGTGAGGTTCTTCAACCCCAGAAAGTCCATCTTCAGGAGACCCATCGACTCCACGTCTTCCATGAAGTATTGGGTGATCACCTGACCATCGTTGTTGCGCTGCAGGGGCACCAGTTCATCGAGGGGATCAGCGGCAATCACCACACCAGCGGCATGAACACCAAAGGTTTTGTTGGTGCCTTCAATCCGCATCGCCATGTCGACCCAGCGCTTCACCACCGGATCACTCAGATACTTCTCTCTGAAATCCGGGTTGGGTGACTCCTCGGAGATCATGGCTGCCAACTTGGCCGGCTTCCCGCGGGCCACGGGGATCAGCTTTGCCAGCCGGTCGGCATCGCCGTAGGGAATATCCAGCACCCGAGCCACATCCTTCAGCACCGCTTTGGAGGTCATGCGGTTGAAGGTGATGATCTGGGCCACCTTGTCGTCGCCATAGCGACGGGTGACGTAGTCGATCACTTCACCACGGCGCTCAATGCAGAAGTCGGTATCGATATCAGGCATCGACTTCCGCTCAGGATTGAGGAAGCGTTCAAACAACAAGCCGTTGCTAACGGGATCGATATTGGTGATGCCCAAGGCATAGGCCACCAAGGAGCCAGCGGCTGAACCACGGCCTGGCCCAACAGGGATGCCCTGCTCACGGGCAAAACGGATGTAATCCCACACCACGAGGAAGTAGGTGGGAAAGCCCATCTGCTCCATGATTCCCAACTCATAGGTGAGTCGCTCGCCGTACTCCGCCTCAATAGGTGCCTCTGGAGCAAGGCTCAAGCGATCACGCAGCCCCTGCTCCGTGACCTCTTTGAGGTAACTCACCGGAGTGTGCCCTTCCGGAATGGGGAATCGGGGCATCTGATAGCGCCCCAGAATGTCGTAGTCCTCCACTTTGTCGGCCACCAAGGCCGTTGTGGCGATTGCCTCCTGCACGACAGCGGGATCGAGATGGTCAGCGAACAGCTGCCCCATCTCCTCCTCACTGCGGATGAACTCGGTGCCGGTGTAGCGCAGGCGCTTCTCATCGGAGATCAGCTTCCCCGTCAGCACGCAGAGCAGAGCGTCGTGGGCCTCCACATCGTTACGCGTGAGGTAGTGGGCGTCGTTGGTGGCAATCAGGCCGATGCCCAGTTCCTTGGCGATCTTGACGATCTCCACATTGACGATCCGGTCTTCCAGCGAGCCGTGATCCTGAATCTCAAGGTAGAAATCGTCTCCAAAGACCTCCTGATACCAACGCGCCACGTCGCGAGCCACTTCAGGCCGTCCGCGCATGATCGCCTGAGGGATTTCTCCGCCGAGACAGGCGGTCGCCACGATCAAACCCTCGCTGTATTGCTGCAGCAGATGCTTATCGATGCAGGCGCGAGAAAAGATTCCGCGCCCACGCATTCCACGCAAGTGGCTGATGCTGGTGAGCTTGACCAGATTGCGATATCCGGTGGCGTTTTTGGCCAGAACCACCAGGTGATAGCGCCGCTCCTTTTTTTGCTGGGGGTCATCAATCGACCCATTCACCACGTACATCTCATTGCCGATGATCGGCTTGATGCCGGCGCCCTTGCAGAGCTTGAGAAGCTCAACAGCGCCGTACATCACGCCGTGATCGGTCAGAGCCAGAGCAGGCATCCCCAGCTCTTTTGCCCTCTCCACCATCTGGGGCAGCTGTGACGCCCCATCCAGGAGGCTGTAGTCACTGTGGTTGTGGAGGGGGACGAAAGCCATGCCCCCAGATTAAGGCGCAACGCAAGATGGAGAGTGCTTACCCCAAACAAGCCCCCAGATCTGGGGGCTTGGAAGAAGGAACCCTCAGGCTGGGATCAACGCCGCCTCGGGACGCGATGCCATCACCTGTGCTGCCTGCTCGTACTGGTGAGCTACCTGGAGCAGACGCGACTCCTCGAGCACATTGCCGATCAGCTGAACGCCGATCGGGAGGCCAGCAGCGTTGAATCCACAAGGAACACTGATGGCTGGAAGGCCAGCCAGGTTGGCGGGGATGGTGAGCAAGTCCGCCAGGTACATCGCCAGGGGATCATCAGCGTGGGCTCCCTTGCGGAAGGAAGGCGTCGGGGCTGTGGGCGTTAACAGCACATCCACGGATTGATAGGCCGCATCAAAGTCTCGGCGAATCAGGGTGCGCACCTGCTGCGCCTTTTTGTAGTACGCATCCACGTAGCCAGCTGATAGGGCGTAGGTACCGATCAGGATGCGGCGCTGCACCTCGCTGCCAAAACCTTCGGCGCGGCTGCGGGCCGTCATCGCCGCCAAGCTGTCTGCATCCTGGGCGCGATAGCCATATTTGACGCCGTCGTAGCGGGCCAGGTTGGCCGAAGCCTCGGAGGGCGCAATCACGTAATAGGTGGCGATGCCATCGCTGAAGCGCGGACAGCTCACATCCACCAGCTCCGCACCGAGTGCCTGGAGTTGCTCCGCCGCCGCCATCACAGACGCCTTCACCTCAGGGTCAAGACCCTCCTGCTCGAAGCATTCCCGCACTAGGCCCACCTTGAGCCCTTTGATGGACTTGGTGAGATCGGCGCTGTAGTCGGGGACAGGAACCTTGAGGGAGGTGGAATCACGGGGATCGTGACCCGCCATCACCTGCAGAAGTGCCGCGGCATCCGCCACGTTGGAGGTGAAGGGACCCACCTGGTCCAGAGAACTGGCAAACGCCACCAATCCATAACGGCTGATCCGGCCATAAGTGGGCTTCAGCCCAACCACGCCACAGAAGGATGCGGGCTGGCGAATCGATCCACCGGTATCGGATCCGAGGGAAGCCATGCAGCCCCCGGAAGCAACAGCGGCTGCACTGCCGCCGGAGCTGCCTCCTGGCACGTGGTCCAGGTTCCAGGGGTTGGCAGTGGGACCGAAGGCCGAGGTCTCGGTGGAGCCACCCATGGCGAACTCATCGAGGTTGGTTTTACCCAACAACACAGCGCCCGCATCCCAGAGCTTGCCGGTCACCGTTGACTCATAGGGGGGCACAAAGCCCTCGAGCATGCGGCTGGCACAGGTGGTGGTAACACCCTTTGTGCAGAGGTTGTCTTTGATGGCGAGGGGGACGCCAGCGAGAGGGGGGAGATCCTCGCCAGCGCTTCGGGCCGCATCGATGCGATCCGCGTCTGCGCGGGCACGATCAGCGGTGATCTCTAAGTAGGCGTGAAGACTCGGCTCAACGTCGGCGATCCGACTGAGATGCTGATCCGTGAGCTCACGGGCCGACACCTCACCGCTTTCCAGCTGCTGACGCCACTCGGCGATCGCCATCGACAGGGACTGCTACACAGATGCGACGCTATCAGCCGTCGTCTGCGCTGATGGTGAAGGGCTCTCCACGGCGGCAGCGCACACAGCTCTGGCTGATGTGTGCAGGCGACTCAGAGGACACATCGGCAACAAAAGCCGGGAGGTGCTTCTCCAGGCTCTTGCGGGTCACAAAGGGACCAAACCAGTAGGTGACATCGGGACCCTGGGTCTGTACCCGAGCCCACCAAGCCAATCCAAGGCCGTTGGCAACACTGCGCAGCGGCCTGACCAGGGGGAGCATCAGAGAATCCAACAGAGAAGAGTCATTTTGCCCTGATTCAGGCCCTATGACTGCCCCTCATGCAGGAAGTCTGCAAAGCAATCAGAGTTCAACGCTGTCTTGAAACGACGGAGTCAGTCCTTCATCGGAGGGAGTTGCTTGGCGCTCCAAGTCCAAAGCAAGCTCCGGTGAGACTTCCGAGGATTCAGACGACTGCTCCGGTTCACTGGTGAAGGGAACGGGAGACTCAACGGTCTGCTCGTCCTCAATCAGCTCCTGCCCACCAGCGAGTGAGGGAGCCTCACTGGCTTGCGATGGTGTGCGAGGACGAACGATGGGGGGGGATGGAGCCTGCCCCTTGAGGTCTTTCATCCAACCGCGACGTGCCACCTCGTAGAGGCACATGGCCGTGGCAACGGAGGCATTGAGGCTGGGGGTCACACCGCGCAGAGGGATGCGAATCAACTGATCACAGTGACGACGGGTCAAGAGGGAAAGCCCTTGACCTTCCGAGCCAGTCACCACCACCAGCGGTCCGTCTAAATCAGCCTCCGCCAGGGTCATATCGCCCTCGCCGGCCAGACCGACCACGCGGTAACCGGCATCTTTCAGGGTTTCCAACGAACGATTCAAATTCACAACCCGGGCCACCGGGAGGTGCTCAAGGGCACCGGCTGCCACCTTGGCCACAGAACCAGTAAGGCCAGCGCTGCGCCGTTGCGGAAGCACCACGCCGTGGGCACCAAGGGCTTCAGCCGAACGCACAATCGCGCCGAGGTTGTGGGGATCCGTGAGCCCATCAAGAGCCAACAGCAGAGGCGGTTCACCCAGGGCAGCACATCCCTCCACCAAGGAGGGAAGGTCCAGGGTGTCGGCCGAGGCGGTCTGCAGGGCGATGCCCTGGTGCACGGCGCCACCGGTGAGTTGGCCGAGGCGAGCCCAGGTCACCTCTTCGACGAGTACCCCCGAGGCTTTTGCGTCCCTCAGTAACTGGAGAAATTTCGGAGAGCTGCGCACCTCTGGGGTGCACCAAATGCGATGGATCGGACGGCCAGCCTCGAGAGCTGCCTGGGTGGCGTGCCGCCCCCAGAGCATGTCATCGGCCTGAGCATCAGGGGAATGGGCAAGTTCCTCTCCCTGGCGCTGGTCTTGCTCAAAAGCTGGACGGGAGTCCTCCCGGCTCCAGCCTCCCCGCCGAGCACCACCACGGGAGTCATGCCGCCCGGGACGCGAGCGCTCGGGTCCCGACGAAAAGCGGGATCCTGAACGATCAAACCTGTCGCTGCGCCCCTCTGAACGATCTCGGCCTTCAAAGCGATCTTTGCGGTCGAAGCGGTCGTTTCGATCAAAACGGCCTTTGCCTTCGAAACGATCCTTGCGGTCGAAACGCCTCTTGCCTTCAAAGCGACTTTTGCCCTCAAAGCGGCTCTCACGGCCAGGGCGGTCGTTGCGGTCAAAACGGTCAAAACGACCACGGCCCCCTTGATCGGCACCACGGCCGTCGCGTTCATCGCGGTTGAAACGACCAGATCGCTCAGGCCGATCGCCGCCGCGATCAAAGCGGTCACCCTTGTTGAACCGGTCGGAACGGGAGAAGCGTGCATCGCCCTCCTGGCCCCCATCCCGATCAAAACGGCGATCTCGCTCATTACGACCTCGATAGGGACGGCCCCCGGCTGGGGATCGGCGATCAGACCCGGGTCGACCGCCACCACCGCCAGGTCGACCTCCTCCGTAGGAACGGCCCTCACCGGAAGAACGGCCGCCTCCATAGGGACGGCCATCGCCGGAGGAACGGCGATCAGAACGGAAACTCATGGTCGAAAAGGGGGCTATGACAGGTCGTTTTCGGTCTCATCCAGGCGATCCAAGAGCTCGGCAAGCCGGGCAGGATTCTGTAAAAAGAGCCAGCCAACCATTGTCTCAAATCCCGTGGCGCGCCCATAAACGGAGGCCTCTCCGCGACGAGGACCACGGCCAGCGCGATTACGACCACGCCGCACCAGATCGCGTTCCTGATCAGAAAGAAGGGGCTCGAGCCGCTCTAAAACCGCAGCTTGAGCATCGGCCTTGACCTCAGCCACCACCGCCTTATGAAGCTCATCAGCCCGGCCCGGACGACGGCAATGGCGAAGACGCTGATGCAGCTCCCAAACAGCATCTCCAAGCCATGCCAGTTGTAAAGGGCCAAGATCATCTGCCCCACCACGACCTTGCTGCGATCGAATCCAGTCGCTCAAGCCGCCAGTTGACTCAGTGCACTCTCTAGGTCTGGCACGAGATGGAGAAATCCCTCAAGCCGCACCAACTTCACCGTTTGAGCGACACGCGCATTGCCCACCACGTGGAAGTTGCGCTTGGCATCCGTGCACTGCTTCGCCAGCTGCACCATGGCGCCTAAGCCGGATGAGTCAAGAAAATCGATCTTGCTGAGATCCACCACCAAAGACGATGCATTGGCTTTGAGTACATCCGTGACGTAGCTCAGAAATTGCTTCTCGGAGTAAGCATCGAGCTGCCCGGTGAAATGAAACAACAGGCAGTTGTCGCGCTGCTCGAAGCCACCGCGCAGAGAAACAGTGAGTCGCTGCAGTTCAGTGATGGGACCAAGCCCCCTCAGACGCGTTGTGCCGAAGTGTAGGGAGCTTGAACTGAGCAGACCACTATCAGCGACGTTCTGCCATCAATGCAACAAAACGGCCGAAGTGGTGGTCTGCATCATGGGGCCCTGGACTGGCTTCAGGGTGGTACTGAACGCCGAAGAGCGGTTGATCGCGATGGGCCATGGCTGCCACGGTTCGATCGTTGAGGTTCAAGTGGGTGACTTCAACGCTGGCTGGCAGCGACTGAGCATCAAGGGCAAAACCGTGGTTCTGACTTGTGATCTCCACTTGCCCTGTCGTGCCGCAGGGGTGATTGAGACCACGGTGACCGAAATCAAGCTTGAACGTGGTTCCCCCGAGAGCCAGGCCCAGGATCTGATGACCGAGACAGATGCCAAACAGAGGTAAAGACTTTTGCTCAACCAGAGCTTTGGCCAGAGCAATCCCGCCTGTCACAGCAGAGGGATCTCCTGGTCCATTGGAGAGGAACACGCCCTCAGGCTGATGGGCAAGAACGTCGTCAAGGCAACTTGAGGCCGGCAGCACCGTGACTTCACAGCCATGACCAACCAAACGGTCAAGAATTGCCCTTTTGATCCCGAAGTCGATGGCAACCACCCGGTAGGGGCGATCCGGACTCGGTTTGAGACGCTGATCAAAACTGGCTGCGCAGGCCTTCGTCCAGGTGTAGGGAGTCTTCGTGCTGACACGATCCGCCAGGTTGAGACCCTCCATGGATGGCGCGGACTGAAGCTCCTGAAGCAGAGCTTGCGGTGAGCGGCCATCGGAACTGATCACCCCATTCATGGCACCGACATCGCGCAGATGTCGCACAAGAGCGCGGGTATCGATGCCGTGAATTCCAACGACACCGTGCTGATCCAACCAAGTCGGCAACGCTTGCTGACAACGCCAATTACTGGGTAGGGGGGCCAGCTGACGGGCGATGAATCCGCGGGCATGGGGCAGATCAGCTTCCTGATCTTCACCATTCACCCCGGTGTTTCCCAGTTCCGGATAGGTGAAAGTGACGAGCTGACCGGAATAGCTGGGATCGGTCAGCACCTCCTGGTAGCCGGTCATCCCAGTGTTGAACACCACTTCACCGACGACACTGCCGCGACTGCCGCAAGCCAATCCCTCAAAGACGGTGCCATCAGCAAGCACCAACACCGCAGGGGCCGTTTCAGGGACAGAAGTCATGGGCAAACAGACCCTCGGTGCATCGATTCATCTCCTTATTGTTCCTTCCCGCCGTTCAGCCCCTCCCGCAAGCACTCCAAACGCTGCCAAGGAAGGCCCTGCTCGAGGCAGGCAAGAGCCCTTTGAGCACCAGTCTTCAAGTCAGATTCTTCGCCCGCCACCCAAAGCACGAGCGCGGTATTGAAGGCAACCACCTCCCGCTGGGCCTGAGTACCACGGCCTTGAAGCACGTCCTTGAGGATCGTTTCGTTCACGGCAAGATCACCGCCTTTCAGTTCCGAGAGAGGGGCTTCCTTCAGGCCCAGATCCGTGGGGCTGAGGCGCTCTGCCTTCAACTGACCGGCTTCAAGAATGCGCAACTCATTGGCGCCAGCAAGGGAGGCTTCATCAAGCCCGCCCGCTCCATGCACCACCACGGCCCTCTGCTGACCTAAACCCTGCAGCGCCTCCGCCATGGGATCCAAAAGATCCGCTTTGGCCACACCCAGCACCTGCCCATTGGGCTGAAGGGGATTCACCAGAGGGCCAAGCAGATTAAAAACAGTGCGCACACCCAAGCTGCGCCGCAACGGCGCCAAATTGACTAGTGCTGGATGCCAAGCCGGAGCAAAGAGAAAGGTGACTTTGGTCTCGGGCAGCACCTGAACCACCGTTTCGGCTGGCGCCTTCAAGTGCAACCCCAACCCTTCGAGCACATCGGCCGAACCCACCTTGCCGCTGGCACTGCGATTGCCGTGCTTGGCCACAACAGCACCGCAGGCCGCCGCCGTGAAGGCAACAGCGGTCGAGATATTGAAGGTGTCAGCGCCATCACCCCCGGTGCCGCAGGTATCGACCATGAACAGATCAGGACGGTCGCCGGGCAGGGGGCAAGCCCGACGCAGCACTCTCGCCATCGCCGCCAACTCAACACCATTCACATCTCGGGTGCGGAGAGCGGCCAGGAAGGCCCCCGTCTGCACCGGTGTCAGCGATTCCTTGAGCCAGGCCTCCATCAAGGCCGCTGCTTCCGCATCCGTGAGCGTGCCGCCTTGCAGCAGATGCTCCAGCACTTGGGGCCATGAGAGGGAAGGATTCGTCATGGGTCGACAGAAAAAAACCCGGGTGCTGAGCACGCCGGGCCGGGTGATGGGGACATCCCCAATATCCCTTAAAAGATTGCGTCTGGCCAGGCAAAACGATCAGATCCGTAGCACGACCGCCGCCAACCCAACCCAAGCGCAGAGGCTCGGTGCCTAGGTTGATCGTTGCGTTCCCCTGCGGATGGCCGCCTTTCGTCTCGATCTGATTGGTCGCTACCTGCGCCCCCATCGCAAGACAGTGCTGCTTGGAGCGATTGCGCTGGTGGTGGTGAACATGCTCAGCGTGACGATCCCACTGGAAGTGCGGCGGGTGATCGATGAACTGCAAAGCGGATTTGCACTTCAAGATGTTCTGCGTCAGGCCGGTTGGATTGTGTTGCTCGCCTCCACCATGGGAGTGGTGCGACTGATCTCGCGGCAGCTGGTGTTCGGCGTTGGACGCCAGGTGGAGGTGGAGCTGCGCCAACGACTGTTTGACCACATGCTCCTGCAGGAACCTGGCTGGGTTCAGGAGACCGGTAGCGGAGAGGTGATCAGCCGGGCCACCAGTGACGTGGAAAACGTGCGTCGGCTACTGGGTTTTGCCGTATTGAGCCTCACCAACACAGCCCTGGCTTACGCCTTCACCCTGCCGGCCATGCTGGCGATTGACCCAGGCCTCACCGTTGCAGCCATTGCCCTCTACCCCGTGATGTTGGGGACGGTGCGTTTGTTCGGTGGGCGAATGATGCGCCAGCAACGCCGCCAGCAGGAGCAGCTGGCTGGTCTGAGCGATCTGATTCAGGAGGATCTATCCGGCATTGCCGCCATCAAGATCTACGGGCAGGAAGCCCAAGAACAGGAGGCATTTGAGCAGCGCAACCTGAATTACCGCGATGCCGCCATCCGGCTTGCAAGGACCCGCAGCACCCTCTTCCCTTTGTTGGAAGGGATTTCCTCCATCTCTCTGCTCCTGCTCCTGGCTCTGGGGAGCGGCCAGCTCGAAGCCGAAACCTTGAGCATCGGTGGCCTTGTCGCCCTCATTCTTTATGT
>JAAZVJ010000212.1 GCA_018623675.1 Synechococcus sp. HW_metabat.54
CCTGGCCGCGCACAACCAGCACGCTGCCTCCACGGGCCCCAGGACGCGAGGTCTTTTGCGCAGAGGTGAACCCTGAGTTGGGCCGCGACAGTGGCCGCGACAGTGGCCGCGACAGTGGCCGTGAAGATGGCAATGAAGGGGGCGGTGGGGGTGGTGCGATCGAGGGCAGAGCGGCGAAAACCGAACCGGGATCAACCTTGGGAGTTGCGGCATTGCGCCAGATCCCAACCAACAGGTCCCGATCCCGTTGCTTGGCGTCATCGCGCACCGCACCGCGGCCCGAACGGGTGCTGGGGGATGGGCCCCGATGGTGGATCGGATCTGGGCTGGATCCGGCTGCCAGCCAGTCAAAACTCACCATGGTGCTTTTGAGGCCGAGGCGTTGTCGCAGTTCCCGGCCGCTCAGCACCGCAGCGCCACGAGGCCCTCGCACGCGCACCGATCGCAGCCGACCTGTGGTGCTGACCTTCAAGACATCGAGAGCCTGGAGCCCACCGGTTTCCCGGAACGCCGCTTGCAACTGGTGGCGATCAAAACGCTGCTGCCAGCGATGGGCCGGACTCTCATGGTCGTGGTCACGCACGCTCACCAGGTATGGCAATTGATGGCGCCACACCTCACCGCTGGGCTCCGTCGCACCACCGGAGCTGCTGTGAAAGACCGCATTAATGAGTTTGCCGCCATGCACCATCACCAGAGAACGGGTGGTGTTGACCGCCTGGCGCGTGCGGGGCGTGACTGATTCCAAACCCCGGTACACCTGACTGGTCACCGTGGCCCTGACGTCAAATCCCCCTTTGCGACCTCGTTGACGCAGCGCATAGGTACGGGCGGCCACCGCTTGCGCTTGCAGGGCGGCGAGCGGCCACTCCTCGGGCATCTCGCTGCCGACGACGCTGGCCAGGTAGGCCTCGACCCCCAAATGGTTCACCGCCTGCAAACGCCCATCACCCACCTTCAAGCGGAGCTCACCGCCGTAACGGCGCTGACCCAGCCAGATGCCTCGGGGGTCTTGGCTCTGCACCGTGACCCCGGCGGAACCAACCACGCGCGAGGAGCCCAGTTCCGGGGCCTCCACCACCAGCTGCCACCCGCGGCGAAGCACCCGCACCCGAGACAACAACCTCGTGCCCGCACCCAAGCCCTTGACCTGAAGACGCTGGCGACCATCAGCGCGCAGGGACAACACCGACCCTTCTGCCACCAGCACACGCATCTGCGGTTGCCGCATCGCCAGCTCCGCTGCCGCTGCAGGGCTGCACTGCAGCACAAGCACCGCAGCACCAACCGTTCCAATCAGGCTGAACGTGAAGAGCCGGGCCACACCGTCACCCAGGGGCAGCCCAGTGTGCCGCTGCTGAACCCAAGGAGCCAGGGTGCTGCATGCCAGATTTGATGGTTGCCCTACTTCGACCGTGCAGGTCACATTTCTCGGCACCAGTTCTGGCGTTCCCACCAGGGCTCGCAATGTCTCTTCCGTGGCTCTGCGCCTTCCGCAGCGCTCCGAACTGTGGCTGTTCGACTGCGGCGAGGGCACACAACACCAATTTCTGCGCAGTGAACTGCGCCTGTCGCAGCTGCGGCGGGTGTTCATCACCCACATGCATGGCGACCACGTTTTTGGGCTGCCGGGCCTCCTGGCCAGCCTGGGACTGGCCGGCAGCAGCACAGGGGTCGACCTCTATGGCCCCGACCCCCTTGAGGCCTATCTGCAGGGCGTGCTGCGCACCAGCTCAACCCGCATCGGCTATCCCCTTGCAGTTCATCGCGTCAAGGAGGCCGCTGAGCAGGGAACTCTCGTCATGGAAGACGACGACATCGTGGTTCGTGCGACACCTCTGACGCACCGTGTACCGGCCTACGCGTATCGGATCGAGCAAAAACCAAGGCCCGGCCGCTTCGACATCGCCAAAGCACGATCCCTCGAAATTCCACCGGGACCGGTCTATGGCGAGCTGCAACGAGGGCGCACAGTCACCCTCGAAGACGGTCGCATCATTGACGGCCGAGAGCTTTGCGGACCCGCCCGCCCCGGCGTCAGCGTGGTGTACTGCACCGACACGGTGTTCTGCGAAGCGGCGGTTGAGCTGGCCCGCGGAGCCGATCTGCTCATCCACGAATCCACCTTCTCCCATGCCGAAGCGGAGATGGCCTTCCAGCGTCAACACTCCACCAGCACCATGGCCGCCCAGACCGCAGCAGAAGCGGGCGTGAAACAACTGGCTCTCACCCACTTGAGTCCGCGCTACGCCCCGGGCAACAGCGTGACGGCCAATGACCTCCTCCTGGAAGCCCAAGCAATTTTTCCCAACACCCTGCTGGCCAAAGACTTCCTCACCCTCGAGATCAGCCCATCCGAGTGAATCGGCTGCAACAGTTCATGAGCACGGCCCTGGAACACCCCCAAGGGGTAGGCACCCCGTGATACAAGAACTTGGTGCGGTGTATCCGTCAGATTCTGGTGTCCTTCATGGCCTCTCCCCTTCTTTCATTGCGACGGTCCCTGAGCCGGCTGCTGCTCGTGCTGCCCGTGCTGGTCGCCCTCGCCTTCAGCTCCCCTGCTCTGGCGGCCCAGTGGGATGCCGAGACCCTCACCGTTAACGCTGACGCCAGCGGCACGGAGGTGACCTTCTCCGAGCAGGAAGTCAAAACCGGGCGCAAGATTTTCAACACCAGCTGTGGCACTTGCCACGCCGGTGGTATCACCAAGACCAACCACAACGTTGGCCTTGATCCTCAGACCCTGGCCCTGGCCACCCCTGCCCGCGACAGCGTTGAGGGCCTGGTGGACTACCTGAAGGACCCCACTTCCTACGACGGCGAATACAGCATTGCTGACCTCCACCCCAGCATGCGCAGCCGCGACCTCTACCCCGCCATGCGCGACCTCACCGATGAGGATCTTCGCCTGATGGCTGGCTACATCCTGGTGGCCCCCAACGTGCTGGGCGAAGAATGGGGCGGCGGCAAGATCTACTTCTGATCTCCCCACAACGCTTCAG
>JAAZVJ010000213.1 GCA_018623675.1 Synechococcus sp. HW_metabat.54
ATCGCCGTCGCCCGAAGCGCCGTGTGGGGACTGCCCAGGGTGTAGAGGCGATCGACCCAACGCTGGGCGCCATAGCAACGCCCCATCCAAGGGTCTTGGCTGAGCAGCAGGCGCAACATCACCCCGCCTGAGCTATGGCCAATCAAGGTCACCTTCCCCGTGGTGGATTGCCCAGCCGCACTCTCCACCAGCGCCGCCGTGCGATCCAGCAGACGACGCCACCCCCAGGCCGTCGACGTGAACAACCAATCCAGCCGCGCCGCGGGAACAACAACAACCGGCTGATTGAGGGAATCCTCAAGCCACAAGCGCATCGGCTCGTAGGCCTCAACACCAATCAGAAAGCCACCAAGGATGACGACGGGCTGGGTAGTCATCAGCAGTTGGTCGCATCAAAGAATTCGATCTATCTTGAGGCCACAGCAACTGCTGCGTGAATTGATATTCCATTGCGAGTTGATTCCATGCCCCAACTGAAAGAGACAACATCTGCTCAGCAGCAGGCCAAACCACACCACCAAAACGGTGAGCACGCCCATCATCCCAAGCGGCCCCACTCCCCGTCATCCCCCAGCACTGCTCCGAGCTGGGATGACCTACTGGGACGCCGTTAAGCCTGAAGCCACCGTCAAACCCAAAGGCTTTCGAAAGTGCGACTTGGGCTCTAAGCCAGCTTTGGAAACCGTGGATAGCTTGAAATCAGCACCAGCTGGCCGATGGCTCCCGAACGTTTCTTTCTCGAGCTAACCCCACCGTCCGACCTGCTTAAAAGTGCACCCCACGTAGTGATCGTCGGAGGCGGGTTCGCCGGTCTGCGGGCGGCCCACGTGCTGGCGGGGAAAACCATTCGCGTCACCCTGATCGACCGGCGCAACTTCAACCTCTTCCAGCCGCTGCTCTATCAAGTGGCCTCCGGGTTGGTCTCCCAAAGCGATGTGGCCTCTCCACTGCGCGTGATGTTGGGCGAGTCCGAAAACATCCAGATCCTGATGGGTGAAGTGGATGACATCAATACCGCTGAGAAGGAGGTGGTCTTCAACAACCGCCGCTACAGGTACGACCATCTCGTGCTGGCCGCTGGGGCCACCAGCAGCTACTTCGGTCATGACGAATGGCGCAGCGAAGCCATTCCCATGAAGACCCTTGAGGATGCCTACTCCATCCGGCATCAGGTCCTCAAGTCTCTGGAGGAAGCGGAGCAGACCCCTGATCTGGAACGGCGCAAGTGGCTGCAGTCGGTCGTCGTCATCGGCGGAGGTCCAACCGGCTGTGAACTGGCGGCCTCCCTCAACGATCTGATGCGGCACACCCTCGAGCGGGACTTCATGCAGATCGATCCCACCCACTGCAAGGTGACCCTGGTGGATCCCGGTGATCGCGTCCTGCGGGCCATGGATCCCCAGCTCTCACAATCCGCTGGAGACCACCTCAAAGCCAAAGGAATCGAGCTCCTGCTGGGGGGCCGTGTCAAAGACATCAGCGACGGCAAGGTCGTCGTCACGACCCCCAATGGCGAAGTCAGCCTGGAGGCCAGCACGATCTGTTGGACCGCCGGTGTCGCCGCCTCCCCCCTCGGAAAGCTGTTGGCCGAACGCACCGGCTGCGAAGTGGACCGGGGCGGCCGCGTCGTCGTTGAACCCGACTTTTCCATCAAGGGCCACGGCGAGATCCGCGTGATCGGGGACCTCTGCAGCTACAGCCACACCCGCGATGGCAAACCCCTCCCCGGCATGGCCGGCCCCGCGGTGCAGATGGGGGGCTGGGTCGCCAAGGACATCCTGGCGAAATGCCAAAGCCAGGCCAACCCCGCCTTTCAGTTCACGGACTTCGGCAGCATGGCCGTGGTCGGCCCCCTCTTTGCGGTGGCCAACCTGCGCGGCCTAAAGATCAGCGGCAGCCTGGGCTGGCTCCTCTGGGGATTCGCCCATTTGGCCTTCATGCCCGCGAACGAAAGCCGGTTGACGTTGCTGACCAAATGGCTCTGGATGATTGCCACCCGGGAGCGCTCCGCCCTGGTGATTACGGAGACGACTTCGTAGCTTCCCCGGAGAGGGCATGGAGAGCGTGATAGATCGGCTTGGCCACGAACTGACGGCTGACATAGGCCGCCAGAACGCAAGCCACCAGGAGCCCCGGCAACAGTTGCTGGTCACCCGCCAGGCGGATCCCAAAGAGCACCGACATCACCGGTAGCTGGGTCGCGCCAGAGAGCCCCGCGACCATTCCCAAGGCCAAAAAGAGTTGGGGCAACCCGGCGAGATCGGCAATCACCTGCCCCATCGCCGAACCAAAGGTGAAAGAGGGATCAATCAAGCCGCCAGGGATCCCTGTGGAGAGGGCCAGAACCGGGCCAATGATTCGGAAGACGAGGGTGAGGAGATCACTCCACAACCCGTGGGGCAACTCCACACCGTTGGCAGAGCCAAACAGCAGGCGGCCCATCAGCACCTCCCCGTCTCCGCCACTGGTTCCGCCGCTCACCAACAGGAAAAGGCTGAGGGCGGCACCGACCCCAAGTCCAAGACGCAGCGGATAACGACGCGCCAAGTTCACACCCCGGCGTGTTCCGGCCAACAGCAAACGGGCAAAGGCCGCTCCCAGCAAACCGCCCAGCAGGCCGACCGGAAGGGCCCAAAGCACCTGGGCCAATTCCATCGGCTCCACGCCGACGGTGCCCAAGGCAAACATGGGCTGACCGGCCAGGTTGCTGAAGGAGGCCGCCACGCCACTGACCACCATGGCTGGCCAGATCAAGCTGGAGGAGAAAGCACTGATGAACTCCTCGACCACAAACACCACCCCCAGAAGCGGCGTATCAAAACCACCCGCCAAGCCAGCACCACCGGCCACCGCCAACAGCTCGGCCTGGCCCAAGCCAGAAAACCAACTGGGAAAACGCTTGCGCAGAAAGTGAGCCGCGGAGGCGCCGACCTGCACCACCGGTCCCTCCCGGCCAATCGGCAACAGGGCCAAGCTGGCAATACCCCA
>JAAZVJ010000214.1 GCA_018623675.1 Synechococcus sp. HW_metabat.54
ACATCCAAGCAGGCTTGATCCAGTTGCCCCAAGAGGGTGTGCAGCAAGGAACGATCGGTGAGAGGCGCAGGATTGGTGCGGTGCTCTTGCACGACTTGATTGCAGCGCTCAAGTGCCTGATCAAGCTTGTTGAGATCGAGCTCTTCGAGGCAAGCCTGCACGGTGAGTTCCGCCTTGGGGATGGTGGATGTTGGCGCGGAATTGCTGCGACAGCCCAGGGCGGTCACCAGCAAGCTGGTGACCAGAAGGATCCCGAACAGAGGCTTGGGATTAGTAGCTGTAACGCTTGTCACCGTAGGAAGTCGAAGAGGATTTGGTCGTTCTGCTGGTGGCGCTGGTTACCGGCCGATTTTCGGGCAGTGCATCGCTGCTCTTCTTGGGTGCGAACAGATCACCCAGATAACGGCCGCAGTCGGGGTAAGTTCCCGGCTCATTCACCACCGCTTCGGTGATCATCACAGCGGCATGCTCTGGAGAGGTCTTGAACACACCGCTTTTCTGGCGCTTGATCAGTGCATAGGCCGCTTCCCAGCTCACATTGTGGGGATTGCCGTTGCTGCGCATAAAGCAATACACCTGAGCGCCTTTATCAGGGGTGGCGCTGGCGGCATGCACACCGAGGGGCAGCAGGCTGCTCAGGCACACACCAGCCAAGGAGAGGCTGAAAACAGTGCGTGTGCGGTTTCGGGCCATGGCTGGACGTGGTGGGCGATCTGCGCCAACGTATCGACTCCACTGTTGATGTCCAGGCTTTCCAGTGACAGCTCTCAGGGTTTACTCAGAGCCAGGGGCGCCAGCAGTTTCACCACCAGCGGAAGCACGAGCAAAACGGTGATTAGGCGTACGGCATGAAGGGCCGCTACAGCCGCTCCCACACCGAAATCGGCTCCCACCAAGCTCATGCCACTGATTCCTCCTGGCGCGGCCCCCAGCAACGCCACCACGGGATCGATACCCAGCAACCGACTGGTCCAAAGCCCGACGACAAGACCGGTCATCACCAAGGTGACGGTGATCAAGATGGCCGGACGCCAGAGTTCCTGTAGTTGTTCCAAGGAGGCACGGGTGAGGCTGGTGCCGATGACGACACCGATCCCGATCTCAAGAGCTGTGCGGGTGCCCGTTGGCCAAGCAGCCACCTCCAAGCGTCCGCTCATGCTCACGATTCCGGCTCCGAGTAGGGCTCCGGCTAGGGGGGCAGCGGGGATGCCAGTACGCAAGGCGAGCAGGCCCATGGTTGTGCCGGCTAGGGCATAGATCAGAAGCGTTGCCAGAGGGGGCATAAAAGGTTCCGATCAGGGAAGGGTTCCAGTCTGATCCCAGATGTGTTGTTATCGGCGCATTCCAATCGACTTGCCTTGGCCATGACTGAGTCCGTGTCGTTCCGAATCACCCGCACGGCCGAGGATGTGGCCCAGACCATCAATGCGTTGTCTCATCGCCTCGTGAGACTCGAGCAGCGCTTGGAAAGTCTCGAGCTGCAGGTCAAGCAGCAGCAGAGCACTCCGGAAATGCCGGCTGAAGAATTGGCCCGTCTTGATGATGTTGATCGTGTGTTGATGGAGTGTCAGTCGTTGCTGAAGACATCGGCTGAGCTCGACGCAGATTCATCCGACGGATCTGACTCGTTGACTGCGTCAGCGGATGGAGATCAGCACGAATACCTAGCGGCATGACCCTTGCAGAAGTGTCAAAATAAAAAGAAAGTGACCATGGCACTTCCGCAGCTCGGTTCATGTGCAAAGGGCGCGCCTCGTGGCTCGTCCCATCCCTTCTCCATGCCAGGAGCGGCACGGGGTTTTGTTGAGGGTGGTCACCAGCTTGAGAAGTTGGAGTTTGCTCTGGCTGTTGCGGTGACCCGAGGTGATGCGTCTCGCGTGGCTGTGCTCAGGGAACAAATCGATGCTCTGGGCGGAAACTTGGAAGAACCTGGTACTTGACGGAGTTGCTTTCAGAAGATGCAAACACCATCAAAGCGTTAGTATTGTTGAAATCTCGATAGACAGTGAAATCAATACTTAAAAGAGATTCCAATTCTGTTGCATCTGTTGATCAGCGGCAAATTTTTGTCGAAGAATCAAAGAATCTTTTTGCTAAAGCAAAAGAAGCTGCAGAGCAAGGCGATGTCTCAGCCTCTGCGATCTTGATTTTGCGCGCCCTTGATCAGGAGCGGAGGGCAGGTGGAGTTGGCCCTCAGGTCATGCAGCTCATTAAGCCAAGAGGCTAATTCGTTGCAGCCAAGGCTCAATTTGAAATGGCTTTATCGATCAAGCGGGTGACCGGACTCGAACCGGCGACGTTCAGCTTGGGAAGCTGACATTCTACCACTGAATTACACCCGCATAACGGCAGTTTATGGCACTGCCGATGTGATTGGAGAAAGAAATGTGGGAGCTTGATTTAGCTCCCGAGGGCCGCTGCCGTTGCTGCCACGCCGGCACCCATGGAGGTCTTGTGAAGGCCGAGTGCTTGAAGCGTGGATTCGATGGCGGCAACGGCAGTGAGCACATCCCGATCGCACACGAAGCCCAGGTGGCCGATGCGGAAGACCTGCCCTTTCAAGTGGTCTTGACCACCAGCCAGAAGAATGTCGAAGCGATCTTTCACGGCTTTGCGCAGCTGCTCTGCATCGATGCCCTCAGGGGCCACAGCCGTGATGGCTGGGCTTCCGTAGCCCTCAGCGGCATAGAGCGGCAAGCCCATGGCCTTCATGCCCGCTTGGGCGGCTGCACGGTGGCGTGCATGGCGGCTGAAGATTGCTTCGAGTCCTTCGTTCTGCATCATCTCCAGAGCGGCCTCCAGAGCGAAATAGAGGTTCACGGCCGGAGTGAAGGGATTGCTGTTTTTGGCAGCAGTTTTCCGGTACGGACCGAGGTCTAGATAGAACTTGGGAAGATCGGAACGCTCATAGGCTTCCCAGGCCTTTGCGCTCATGGCCACGAAGCTCAGGCCAGGGGGCATCATGTAGCCCTTCTGGGAGCCAGA
>JAAZVJ010000215.1 GCA_018623675.1 Synechococcus sp. HW_metabat.54
CCGTTGAGCCTGTGTTGCAGGGCGCAACTTCGAGTGTGGCGCTTTTCGCGCCTTGTTGGCGCGCTTGCTGAATTAGCGCGGTGAGCACTGCGGTTCCGAATCCACGGCGTTGATGGGTTGGATCCACGGCAACCACGTTGACCTGCAGTTCATCTACCACCAGCCATCCGCTGGCCATGGCCACGAGCGCTCCGTTGTGGCGAAGACCCATGCAGATGCGTCCAGATTCAGAGAGTTCGTTGCGCCACTGCTTTTCGGTCCATAGGCCTTTCAGGCTGGCTTGGTCGAGAGCGATGCAGTCAGCGAGGTCGGCTACGCCCAGCAGTTGTTCACTGTTTGTGCTCTGTTCCGTTGCATCGCCCTGGTTCATGGTTTTGCCCGGGTTGCTTCAACTTGCGCAACGCATCAGTTCCTACATTGGCCTTCGCGCAGCTTCTGCTCCATGCCCCAACTTTTCGAGACCAGCTGTGACTCGCTGAGTCCGAATCGCAACTTGGCTCCGGTCACTGCGGCGTTGGATGAGCAGGGTCGCCTCGAAGTGGGTGGTTGTCGCCTCAGCGATCTCGCCGAGCGCTATGGCACACCTCTCTATGTCTTGGATGAAACGGGGATCCGTGCTGCCTGCCGCGCCTATCGCACAGCCCTTGAGCGTCACTACCCAGCCCCTTCTCTTGCTGTTTATGCCTCCAAGGCCAACAGTTCCTTGGCCATGAGTGCCATCGCGGCTTCTGAAGGTCTTGGTCTTGATGCCGTTTCTGCCGGTGAGTTGCTGACGGCGCTGAATGGTGGAATGCCTGCTGAGCGGATCGTTCTGCACGGCAACAACAAATCCGACGAAGAGCTGTTGTTGGCCTATCGCAACGACGTGATGATCGTTGCCGACAACCAGCATGATCTCGATCGTTTGGCTGTGCTGGTGCCCGCAGGCGAGCGACCAGCCCGCTTGATGCTGCGCTTCACTCCCGGAATCGAGTGCCATACGCACGAATACATTCGTACAGGGCATCTCGACAGCAAGTTCGGTTTTGACCCCGACCAACTCGAAACCGTCCTGCGCCAGCTCAAAGCGTGTCCGTGGGCGCGGGTGACGGGCCTTCATGCCCACATTGGCTCACAGATTTTTGAGCTCAACCCTCACCGTGACTTGGCGGCGGTGATGGCCGATGCCTTGAAGCTGGCCCGCGAACTGGGCCATCCCGTCAGTGATCTCAATGTCGGGGGAGGGCTTGGCATTCGCTATGTGGAATCAGACGATCCCCCGTCCATCGATGCGTGGGTTCAGGTCGTAGCTGAAGCAGTTGTGCTGGCCTGCAACGAACGCGGCCTGGAGCTGCCTCGTTTGCTGTGCGAACCAGGTCGCTCCCTGGTGGCCAGCTCCGGGGTGACTTTGTACACCTTGGGTGCCCGCAAGGAGGTTCCTGGAATTCGCACCTATCTCTCGGTGGATGGCGGCATGAGTGATAACCCTCGGCCGATTACGTACCAGTCTCTGTACACAGCATTCCTGGCCGATCGCCCTCAAGCGGAACCCACCGAGTCGATCACGCTGGCCGGTAAACATTGCGAGTCGGGTGACGTGTTGCTCAAAGACCTCGCCCTGCCTCCGAGCGTGAGTGGTGATGTGTTGGTGGTTTTGGCCACAGGTGCTTACAACGCATCCATGAGTTCGAACTACAACCGCATCCCCCGCCCCGCGGCGGTGCTTGTTCACGACGGGTCGGCAGAGGTGATCCAGCGTCGCGAAACCTCTGAGGATCTGTTGCGATACGACACCCTTCCCACTCGCCTAACGCCAGCAGTGCCGGTAGGCTGAGGCCATCATCTGGGGTTGAGGAGTGAGCTGGCCGGGTTGGTTAGACACGAGCCTGCTTGACGTTCTTCTGGCCTCTGCACTCGGCTTTCTCCTCTTCTCGAGAATCAGCGAGCAGCGCTCCCTTTGGCTGCTCAGGGGTTACCTCCTGCTGGTGGGACTGGCGTTGCTCTTCAAGAGCTTCCAGGTGCTTCCTGTCACGGCAGCCCTGATTGATGCTTTGGTGATGGCTTGCTCGTTGTCGCTGGCGATCCTCTGGCAAGGGGAGCTGCGCCGGCTGATGGAGCTCCTCGGCACCTGGCGCCTGGATGTTCTGCTGGCCAATCCAGCCAGCAATCTGCGTGTCAAGGCCGGAACGGTGGCGCAACTCACTGATGCTGCCGGGCGTCTTTCTCAGAGTCGTCGAGGTGCCCTGATCGTTGTGGATCTTGGAAGTGATTTGCGCCCTGAGGATTTTCTGAATCCCGGCGTCACGATTGATGCCCAGCTCAGTGGAGATTTGATCCTCAACCTTTTTGCCTCCGATACGCCTTTGCACGACGGGGCCCTGGTGGTGAAAGGCAATCGCATCGTTGCTGCAGGGGCGATCCTGCCCCTATCCCGCCAGGGAAACAGTCGCTATGGCACCCGCCATCTCGCCGCTCTGGGAATTACGGAACGCTTTGACCGTTGTATCTGTGTCGTTGTGTCGGAAGAAACCGGCACTCTGTCGCTCGCGAATCATGGCCGTCTCGAGAGGCCCATTACCAGTAGCCGCCTTCAAGATTTGCTCACCGAATTGATGGGTGTTGCTCCTCCATCGCCTGTCACTTCGTCCGCGGCATCGGGTGCGCAAGCGCGTAGCGTGGGCGGTACCAACCAGGACAGCGTGACGTGAGCCGTCATTTGGCTGCCACTTCCAGTGATGCCATCGGGAAGTCCTGTCCTGCTGAACTGGATCCTGCACGCATCCCGGCCCATGTGGCCGTGATCATGGATGGCAATGGCCGTTGGGCCCAGGCGCGGGGGTTGCCCCGGGTGATGGGCCATCGGGCAGGGGTTGAGGCCTTGAAAGCAACGCTGAGACTCTGCAGTGATTGGGGCGTGAAAGCGCTCACTGCCTATGCCTTCTCCACGGAGAACTGGTCGCGCCCTGGTGATGAGGTCAATTTTTTGATGGCCCTGTTCGAGCG
>JAAZVJ010000022.1 GCA_018623675.1 Synechococcus sp. HW_metabat.54
CATCAACAGCAATTGCGGCCAGCGCTGCAGGCGTCTGGTGCTGGCCCGCTCAACCGCTGATGGATGACCCATCAGGCCCTCATTTGCCTGACTCAAAAGGGCCCCAATAAGGGCTGGTCAGAAGGTCGAGGGCTTGCCGTGTAGCGGCTGGCACTGCTTCCGGACGGGTCATTAAAGCGTCAGCAAGAGCTGTATGAGCCGCTGATGACGGCCGCTGATCCTTCAACTGGTCCATGAGGTTTTGAAGGATCGGAGCGGTGGCCGCTGCATTGGCCTGAAGATTGGCGATCACCATGTCAACGCTGACGGCGTCGTGATCGGTGTGCCAGCAGTCGTAGTCGGTGACCATGCTCAATGAGGCATAGGCAATCTCGGCCTCACGAGCCAGGCGCGCTTCGGTGTGATTGGTCATTCCGATCACATCACAGCCCCAACTGCGATACAGCTCACTCTCGGCTCTTGTGGAGAAGGCTGGGCCCTCCATGCAGAGATAGGTGCCACCGCGATGGAGGCTGTGCCCTGCAGGCATGGCAGCTTCGGCGGCCGAGGCCAACAGAGCACTGAGATTGGCGCAGAAGGGGTCAGCCAGGCTCACATGGGCCACACAGCCCTGGCCAAAGAAACTGCATGGCCGCTGCATGGTGCGATCAATGAACTGCTCGGGCACCACCATGTCGCGTGGTTTCAGATGCTCCTGCAGCGATCCCACAGCCGACACGGAGATCAGCCAGCGCACCCCTAGGGAACGCATGGCCCACACATTGGCGCGGTAGGGCACCTCGGTTGGCAGCAGGTGATGGGCCCGACCATGTCGTGCCAGAAACACCACCTCGACTCCATTGAGGCGACCAATCCGAAATGCATCCGATGGTGTCCCAAAGGGCGTTTCCACCGAGATCTCCTTGATCTCTTCGAGCCCTTCGATCCCATAAAGGCCGCTGCCACCGATCACCCCGACGCGGGCCTGTTGAAGCGTGTCCTGAAGGGCGTCGCTGGCCATGGATTGAACTGAAGTTCAGACCATCCTGCATCTGCGTAGCATGGGTCTTTGTTGACAGCGCCTTGACGACTGTTCTGATGGAAACCGAAGCCGGTCAGATCCGGCTCGAGATGTTCGACGCTGATGCTCCGAACACCGTGGCGAACTTCGTCAAGCTGGCCAAGGAAGGCTTCTACGACGGATTGGCCTTCCACCGTGTGATTCCTGGCTTCATGGCCCAGGGCGGTTGTCCCAATTCACGCGACGGTGCACGCGGTATGGCAGGTACTGGCGGCCCTGGTTACACCATCAATTGTGAAATCAACAGCAAAAAACACGGCCCAGGGGCTTTGTCGATGGCTCATGCCGGTAAAAACACCGGTGGTAGCCAGTTCTTCATCGTTCATGAAGCACAGCCTCACCTCGACGGTGTCCACACCGTGTTTGGTCAGACGGGCGACATGGATGTCGTTCTTGCTCTCAAGAACGGCTCCCGCATCAACAAAGTGACGGTGCAGGACTGAGCACCACTGGAGCTGATGATTTTCAGCTCCACTGAAGCAGAGCCGGTTGTTTCAACTGGCTCTGCCAAGGACCACCCTCACGCAGCTGGTCGAGGGGATGCTCCACCCGCTCAAGAGTCTGTGAAGGGTGCTCCAACTGATCAACACTGGAGGCCGAGTAGTAGCCGATTCTTTTGGTCTCGGGCCAAGAGGCCATTTGCTGAAGAAGTGATTCGACTCTCGTGAGAACGCTAGAGGCTTCTGTTTCAGAGCCTTGATGAGAGAGCCGCCACGTGAGCTGAGGTCGTTCCCACAGCGCAAGCACCCTCGGGCTCGAGAGGGCGTTCAATTGAAGATCAAGTGATCCTGCAACCTCCTCACTGCGTTGACGAATCAGAGGAAGTTGATCGTGGTTGCCATCCCAGCTGATCACCGTTGTCGGTGAAGACGACTCACGCGATCCCTGGGCTGCAGAACCACCAGGGTTAAACAGATGGCCCATCTTGTCGCGTTTTGCGGCCAAGTACTCAGCGTTGTGATCACCTGGATGTATCACCAGCGGTACGCGGTCAACCACCTCGAGGCCATAGCCGCCAAGGCCCGCAATTTTGCGTGGGTTATTGGTGAGCAGCCTGAGCCGATGAATTCCTAGATCGGTGAGGATCTGCGCTCCGACTCCGTAATTGCGCAGGTCGGCGGGGAAACCAAGCTTTTCGTTGGCCTCCACAGTGTCCAAGCCTCCGTCTTGAAGGCTGTAGGCCTTGAGCTTGTTAATCAGGCCGATGCCACGTCCTTCCTGGCGCAGATAAACAACGACCCCCTCTCCTTCGGCTTCGATCTGCCGTAGAGCCGCCTCGAGCTGAGGGCGGCAATCGCAACGCAGAGATCCGAAAGCATCTCCAGTGAGGCACTCGGAATGCATGCGGACCAGGACCGGTTCCTTGAGGTGATCCGGGTCCCCTTTGATGATGGCGACGTGTTCACTGCCATCGAGTTCGTTGCGATAGCCAATCGCCTTGAAATCACCAAAGGCGCTCGGCAGTGATGCATGCGCCTGGCGCACCACAAATCGCTCGTTCTCCAGGCGATATCGAATCAGGTCGGCAATGCTGATCAGACGAAGATTCCACTGATCGGCGTACTCCCGCAGCTGCTGGAGTCGAGCCATGGTGCCGTCTGCATTTTGGATCTCGCAGATCACACCCGCAGGAATGAGGCCTGAAAGCGCTGCCAGATCAATGGCTGCTTCGGTATGGCCTGCCCGTTTGAGAACACCGCCTTGGCGGGCTCTTAGGGGAAAAATATGACCGGGGCGGCGCAGATCGGAGGGTCGTGCATCAGCTCGCAGCGCCACTTGAATGGTGCGTGATCGATCTTCTGCGGAAATACCCGTTGACACACCGTTTTCAGGGCCCGCATCGATGCTCACCGTGAAGGCGGTTTGATTCGCATCGGTGTTCCGATCCACCATCAGGGGCAGATCCAACGCATCAAGCTGCTTGCCTTCCATGGCGAGGCAAATCAAGCCTCGGGCATGGGTCGCCATGAAATTGATCTGATCCGGCGTGGCGTACTGGGCTGCACAGATCAGGTCGCCTTCATTTTCGCGACGTTCGTCATCGACCACCACAACGCAGTCCCCATTGCGAATGGCTGCGAGTGCATCGGGGATGGAATCGAAGCGAACGGTGTTGCTCGCTTCAGCGGCGGCAGGCGTGGTCAGGGTCTTCAGGTGCCATTAGTCAGCATTCATTATCGACATCGGTACGATCAGCCCACCCCCCCAACGACGCATGCAGTCCAACCCCACGGTTTCGGCATCGACCTCCAATGCAGGAGTGGTAGGTCGTGTTGCTGTTGTGGGCGCCTCTGGATACGGAGGCTTGCAGTCGTTGAGGCTGCTTCAACGCCATCCCAACTTTGCGATCACGTTTCTTGGTGGGGAGCGCAGCGCAGGAAAACGCTGGAGTGAGATCTGCCCGTTCTTGCCGCTGCTGGATGATCCGCGCGTCGAGGTCCCCGACCCGGACAAGATTGCAGCGGTAGCGGACTACGCGGTACTGAGCCTTCCCAACGGTTTGGCGAGCGCCATGGTTCCAAAACTTCTGGAACGGGGTGTTCGTGTGGTGGATCTTTCCGCCGACTATCGCTACCGCTCCCTTGATGCTTGGAAGCAGGTGTATGTGCAGGAGGCTCAAACCCATCAGCGCACGGATGCCGACCTCTGCCAGGAGGCGGTTTATGGCCTGCCTGAGTGGCACGGACCTGAGATTGCCCAAGCCCGCCTAGTGGCAGCGCCTGGGTGCTTCCCCACCACCAGCCTCCTTCCCTTGCTGCCCTTTCTCAAGCAGGGATTGATTGAAACAGATGGGCTGATCATTGATGCGAAAACCGGCACCTCAGGGGGTGGAAGAGCTGCGAAGGAACATCTGCTGTTGGCGGAGGCTTCTGAATCGATCGTTCCCTATGGCGTGGTCGGTCACCGCCATACCTCGGAAATCGAACAGATCGCCAGTTCAGTTGCGGGATGCAGCATCAACTTGCAGTTCACCCCTCACCTGGTGCCCATGGTTCGCGGACTGCTCTCCACGGTGTATGCCCGCTTAAGAGATCCAGGATTGACCGCAGAAGACTGCACCACAGTGCTGGAAGCCATTTACCGCCACCATCCATGTGTGCGTGTGCTTCCCGTGGGCACCTATCCGGCCACCAAATGGGCCAAACACACCAACCAGGCTCTGCTGTCTGTGCAAGTGGATAGCCGCACCGGACGACTCGTGCTGATGAGCGCAGTGGACAATCTGATGAAAGGCCAGGCCGGTCAAGGGGTGCAATGTTTGAACCTGATGGCTGGTTTGCCAGCCACCACGGGCTTGCCCCTCGAACCCTTTTACCCCTGAGTAGAAGCTATCGGCGCCACTCTTTCCCTTTAATGGCGACAGCCCAGGGAAGGATTTTGTGCTCCTGACGATGGATGCGTGCCGACAGGGCGGCATGGTCATCGTTTGGATGGATCGGCACCGCGGCTTGGGTAATCACTGGCCCTGTATCCACATCAGCAGTGACCACATGGGCTGAACAACCAGTGATGGTGACCCCTGAGGCCAGTGCTTGGCCGATGGCATCCATGCCTCGAAAGCTGGGGAGGAGTGAAGGGTGAATGTTGATCAGTCGGTTGGTGAACGCATCGATCAGCACAGGGGTCACGATCCGCATCCAACCCGCCATCACGACACCGTCCACCCCGAGGTCTTGAAAACGCTTCACCAAGGCCGCGTCGAGGTCTTCACGACTGTTAAAGCCGCGGTGATCGACCACTTCGCAAGCAACGCCAAGACGCTGGGCACGCTGTTGTGCACCACAACCGTGATTGTTGACGACCAACAATTCGACGGTTGCCTGCAACTTCTTCTTCGTCGCCTCCACAAGGGCTTCGAAGTTGCTCCCACTGCCCGAGGCCATCACGGCAAGACGCAATGGAGGGTCAAAACAAGGCCACTGGGAGCACATCGGTGAGACAAGTGCATCCGCATCTTGTCCATCGAAGGGTTTGCAGTCGCTAGTGTTCGGCAAAGCGGGCATTCAGACCATGTCCCATCTGTCCATCCTGCCCACCGCCCTCACGGATCTCAACCGTTTGGAGTCGGTCTTGATTTCAGAGGGCTACACCGTTTGTCGTGAGGGTGTGCTCCCCGGCTTCGCCGGAGAACATCATGCGTTCGATCTCATGGCAACAAGCCCTTGCGGTCTTCATTTCGCTTGGCGAAGAGCTGTAGGCAGCTCCACGCTGGAATTGCTGGCGGATGTGGAACGACAAGGAGCAGCAGAGACCTATCAGCCCAGACTTCAACGGATCGTGCGGCTTTACGCCCTAGCCGAGGCGCTCGACGACGCAATCCAAATTCCTGCTCTCAAGTCTGTTATCGCTCAAGGATTTGACTGATCACCCAGCGGTTCAGGTCAACCTGGACCTCAGCGATCCCGCATCTCAATCGATTGCTGTTGAGTTGCGATGGACTCCTTCGAGGCCAGAGCAACGCTGGCAAATGCCGGTTTGGACGCCTGGCTCCTACACCGTTAGAGATCCCGTGCAACATCTCCATGGCTTGGAGCTGTTGCAGGGTGGAAAACAACTAAAGCCAAGACGGATGACGCCATCTTCCTGGCAAGTCTGTCTTTCGAATTTGGAGCCCCTGTGCCTGCGTTATCGGCTGGAGGCGCGGCAACTCACCGTCCGTACCAATCACCTGGATCCTGACTTTGCGTCCCTCTGTCTATCGGCGGTGGTGATGCAAGTGGATGGTGAACGTTGGTCACCCCATCAGCTTCAGCTGCAATTACCGGATCACTGGCATGGACACGTGCCTTTACCGCTCCGCAGCGGTGGCTATTGGAGTGAGGATTTCGATCATCTCGTGGATAGCCCGGTGCATGCCGGCCCATTCCAGGCCATCCCATTCGAGGTGAAAGGCTTTCGGCACAGCTTGATTTTGATCGGCGCTCCGCCGATGGGCTGGCCCGACACATTTGTGGCCGACATCGAAGCCGTTTGCACAGCTACCACGGAGTTGATGGGGACACCGCCGCCATCAGGTGATGGCTATCAGCTGGTGATTCAACTCCTCAATCAGGGCTACGGGGGGTTGGAGCACGACAACAGTGCCGTGTTGCAATTTGCTTGGCCGGCACTAGCCAAACCTGGTGGGTATCTGCAGCTCTTGCAGCTGGTCGGGCACGAATACCTGCACCAATGGAACGTCAGGCGTTTACGCCCCCGCGAATACCGCCCCTACAACCACGGCCGTCCTGTCCTCAGTGATGGCTTGTGGTTCGCCGAAGGCGTCACGAGCTATTTCGATCTGGCTCTCCCTCTCTTGGCAGGTCGATCCGATCGCCATGCACTCCTTAAGGATTTAGGAAAAGATCTCTCTCACGCGCTTCTGCATCCAGGGCGTCAAATTCAGAGCCTTGCAGATAGTTCAAGGGAAGCTTGGGTGAGGCTCTACAAGTCCACCCCTGCCGGGGCAGACACGCAGATCAGCTACTACAAGCTTGGTGCTGCTTTGGCGTTTTGCCTTGATGTGAAGCTCCGGTGTGTCAGCGCATCGTTGGCCCAGGTGCTCCGTGATCTCTGGGTTCAATTCGGTGAGGTGGGCCGTGGTTACGGCCGCTCGGATCTTATTGATGCGATTGGTCACTACAGCCCAGACCTTGCCCGCGCCCTTCCAACGTGGCTGGATGAATGCGATTCCCTACCGATCCAAGCCTGTGTGGAACAGCTTGGACTGACCCTGGTGCCAGTCCATGGCACAACGGGCAGCACCGGTTTGTTGGTCTCGGAAGTCGGGCAGGCCGTTCATGTGAAACGGGTTCGTCACGGAAGCCCAGGCCACGACGCTGGCCTGGTCGCAGGCGATGAAATCCTTGCTGTTCGAGGGCATCGTGTGACCCAACTCGAGCAATGGAAAACGTTGCTGAAAGGCGATCAGGCAACCCTGATCACCTACGCACGACGCGGACGTTTGGAAGAAACTCAGTTGATTCAGAAGACTGCTGCCATTGAAGAAATGACATTGGAGTGGAACGCCCAGGCGGATCAGCACAGCCGGGCTTTGCGCGACCGATGGTTCGAGATCATCTAAAACAGCAACCGTGGAGCCTCAAACGGAGGCTGAGGAAGCGTTTTGATCGCCATCCAAAAGCATTCGCCCTCGGTTGTTGTGGCGTGGCGATTGGTTTGAGTTCTGCACTCTGGTTAACAGCATCCAACGTTGCCCACACGCAGTTACAACGCAAGCCCACACTCTTAGAGCTGCTCAACGAAGTTACAACCAACAGTCCCAATGTTCTTGAAGAACCCCATGTCAAGACGGAGCCATCGCCACCTCGTGCTGATGACTGGCAATCACCTTTAGCTCGGCAATGCCGCAACCTTGATCAAGAAACAGAAGCACGCCTGCGCAACCTGAAACATCGATTAAGAAAAGAGCGTGAAATAGTTGCCATCGATTCAAGCAATTACGGAAAGCGTTATCACCGCAATCCCTGGAAAAAAGCTCTGGATCCAAAACCTCGATTGGTGGTTCTCCATGAAACCTCGAATTCTCTTTCATCCGCCATTAATACCTTTAAAACCCACCATGCAGACGACAATGCCCAAGTGAGTTATCACACCCTGATTGGAAGGGATGGTCGTGTTGTGGATGCGGTTAGCCCACTGCATCGCGCCTTTGGCGCTGGCTACTCAGCCTTTCTGGGTGAATGGGCTGTGACGAATCCATCGTTTATGGGTTCGGTCAATAACTTTGCACTCCACCTCAGCCTTGAAACCCCAGAAGATGGATATTTCGGAGGAAGGACGCACAGCGGTTATAGCGATGCTCAATACGACTCGCTTGCTGTCGTCCTCGATGACTGGATGAAAACCTTTGACATACCCGCAGAAGCAATCACGACCCATCAGCATGTTGATCTGGGTGGTGAGCGAGGGGACCCTCGAAGTTTCGACTGGAGCCAACTTCAGGTGAGATTGGCAGCCCTCAAACGTCTGTGTTGACGACCTAGATCGCCATCGATTTCTGGGGAACAAACGTGGAATAGATCAGGCCGTGTAGGGCTGGATCCTGCATATAGCGCAAGATGCGGCGGGGATAATCAAGCTTTCCATTGTGCAGATAGGCAAGAGTGGCGATCGCCTTGGCATCTGCAAAGGAGTTGCTGGCAGACAAATGACGATTGTTGGGAAGATCAAGCGCCTTTTTAAGGCGGGCTAGTTTGCCGGCTAGCAACGCAACGTTTTGCTCAGGGTCAAGCAGGATGTCGCGCGCTTCAGCAATTTCCAGATCGCTGGGGTTCGCGGGAAGACGACCCTGATGGATGAGCTCGCTGATTCCGAGTTGGGCGGGACCATGGGTCGAAACCAAACCAGAGTGGGCCACGAACGGAAGGCTTTCCCCCGGCTTGGAATGCTGGATCTCGTCGTAAAGGATTCCGGTCAACAGCATCGGGTTCAAGCGATGAGCTGCTGATTCGCGCAGGATCACCGGTTTGAGCTGGGCCAGGTGCGTCAGAGTCAAAGCGCGAAGTGGTTCCAGCTGATCAACGCTTCGCGTGAACAACTGAGCGATCGGCGTTTGTGGACCGTGAATCCCAAAGCGCTGCTCCAGCAGCCTGAGCTCTTCTGCACTGAAATCAGCTGGGTGACCGCGCTGTTCCCTGCTGAAATTGGGATCCGACTCAAGGGCAATTTGCGCATCGATCACCCTGCCGATCGGCATGGGAGTCGTGACGGAACGCATCACCATCACACTTGCTGCCGTTAAGCAAACGGCTGCCACCACAGGTGAAGTGAAGGTGGACAGGATGATTCGGCGCAGTGTGGCCATCAACAGACGCTAGCCGTGCTGTCGCAGAAGCTGGGAAATACACAAAAACAAAGATAACTTCGTGCGGTGAGCGGCCTCGACGACCAGAAATGAGCTTTCCGGATTTCTGTGCCACCGACCCCCAAGTGCAGTGGCAGCGCTTCTGTGAACTGCTCTGGTTCCACGATGATCTGGGGATGTGGCTCGACGTGAGCCGTATGCACATCAACGCAGACGACGTTGATGCTCTGACGCCTCGCTTCGAGGAGGTGTTCAAGGCAATGGAACAGCTTGAAGCGGGTGCATTGGCAAACCCCGACGAACAAAGGCAAGTCGGCCACTACTGGTTACGGCAGCCGCAGCTCTGTCCAGATCCTTCAGCCGCAGCCCACATCGCAGAAGAGGTGGACGCCATTGAAGCCTTCGGAAAAGCTGTCCTTGATGGTTCCATTACGGCACCGAATGGCGAGTGCTTCACCGATGTGTTGTGGATCGGCATTGGTGGAAGTGGCTTAGGTCCTCTGCTGATGATCCGTGCCCTTCAAAAGGAGGACGTGGGCCTGCCCTTCCACTTCCTCGACAACGTGGATCCGAACGGCATTAGCCAAGTGCTTGCTGAACTGGGCGATTCCCTAACCACCACCTTGGTGATCACCGTCAGCAAATCGGGTGGTACTCCTGAGCCCCGCCTCGGCATGGAGCAGGCACGCCATCGTCTTGAACAGGCAGGGGGCCAATGGACTGGCCAAGCCGTGGCCATCACCATGGCCGAGAGCAAGCTTGATCAGGTGGCGAGTCGAGAGGGCTGGCTGCGGCGCTTTGACATGTTCGATTGGGTTGGGGGCCGAACGAGCATCACCAGTGCCGTTGGTTTATTGCCCGGGGCTTTGATCGGTACCGACATCAGAGACTTTCTGGCTGGTGCGGCTCAGATGGATGACGCCACGCGCGTCGCAGACCTTCGCCGCAATCCAGCAGCGTTGATGGCAGCCGCTTGGTATGTCGCAGGCAATGGCCGCGG
>JAAZVJ010000023.1 GCA_018623675.1 Synechococcus sp. HW_metabat.54
ATGATGGCATCAATGCCGGGATGCAGGATCGGACCTCCGGAGGCCACGGCGTAACCGGTCGACCCCGTGGGAGTGGCCAAGATCAAGCCATCACCACGCACCTGATCCACCACTTCACCATCAATCTCCAATTCGAGAATGCAAGTGGGAGCAAGGTCTTCACGGTGAGGACGCAAATAGATGTCGTTCAAGGCCCAGTGGCGCTCCGGAGCCTCGCCCCCCTGTTCCGTTGCGAGCCCTCGGCCCTGCTCCAAAGCACAGCGCAGGTCACTGCCGTGGTGAACCGTGGCTTCCAACATCATGCGGCGCTCCACCGCAAATTGATCGTCCATCAATCGCCGCCACAAATCCGGACCACCCAACAGGGCAGGGTCATGGGTCAGGAATCCCAGGTGCCCGCCCACGTTGAAGCACAAGATCGGCACCTCATGAACGGCGAGGTGCCGTGCCGCGCCCAGCACCGTGCCATCACCACCAAGCACCACCGCAAGGTCGGGAAGTTCTGGCTGCGTTGCCAGTAAGCCTGGATAGGGGTCGGCCGTCTTGCCGCTCATGGCAAGGGTGACTTCAGCACCCAAGGAGGCCAGATCTTTGGCACAACGCCGAGCCTCCCTGAGAGCCACAGGGCTGTCGGCTCGGTAGATCAACCAAACCCGATCAAGGCGCATGGGGCAGAGGCGCCGGGCCTACCAGCGCAGCAGGTTGAAACGTTCCATATCCACTGTGACGCGGTTCCGGTAAAGCGACAGCAAGATCGCCAAACCGACCGCCGCTTCTGCAGCCGCCACAGTGATCACAAACACCGCAAACACCTGACCACGAATCAGATCGCCATCCACGTAAGAGGAAAAGGCCATCAGGTTGATGTTCACGGCGTTGAGCATCAACTCAATGCTCATCAACACGCGAACAGCGTTGCGGCTGTTGATCAGTCCCCACACACCGGTGCAGAACAGCACTGCAGCCAAGAGCAGATAGGCCTCGAGGGGCACAGAACCGTTCAGCAGCTCAGACATGGGGAAGGATCAGGGACGAGAAGAACAGTCGAAAAGAATTCAGGAAGGAGGTTGGTCCACCAACAGCGGCGTACGCGATTTTTCAATCAACCCTTGATCAGCAGCTTGACCAGTGCCCAAGTCGGTGGCCTGAACATCACGACGGGCCAACACGATGGCGCCAATCATGGCCATCAGCAGCAGCACGGAGGCCAACTCGAAGGGAAGCAGGTAATCGGTAAAGAGGTGCTCACCGATGCGCACCGTGGATCCTTCGCCGACGGCCTGCGGCCCTGGAACAGCCCAGGGCGTCGTGAGCGCGACGCGCACCAGGAGCGCGAACAATCCGGCACAGACGCCACCCGAGAGCAAGCGACGCGTCTGCAGCCCAGGGATTGGAGCAAGATCCTCGCGTTTGTTCACGAGCATGATCGCGAACAGGATCAAGACATTGACCGCACCCACGTAAACCAGCACTTGGGCTGCGGCCACAAAGCTGGCATTGAGAAGCAGATACAGACCAGCCACGGCCATGAAGACCCCGCCTAACAGGAAAGCGGAGTAAACGATGTTGCTCAGCAGCACAACGCCAAGGCCGCCGATGGCAACAACGGCTGCGAGCACAAGGAAACAAATGAGCTGGGTGGACGCAGCAATGGTCATCCTGCGTTCTCCTCCTTGCTGGGGGCAGTTGCTGAGGATTCTCCCCCATCCGCTGCCGGCTTGGGCGTGGATGCCAACACCTGGTCAGGCAACTGACCCGCCCGAGGACGCTTTGGATCGACACCATGGGGATCCATTTCCCCTGCCGGCAGGTAAGCCAACTCGCGCAAGGGCTGAACGGAGGGATCGGTCGTCACGCTGGTCGGGAGGCGGCCCAGGGCGACGTTGTCGAAGTTGAGGCTGTGGCGATCAAACGCCGCCAGCTCGTACTCCTCCGTCATCGACAGGCAATTGGTGGGGCAATACTCCACGCAATTACCGCAAAAAATGCAGACTCCGAAGTCGATCGAGTAATTCCGCAACTCCTTCTTCTTCGTCGCCTTGTTCATCACCCAATCGACCACCGGCAGGTTGATGGGGCAGACGCGCACACACACCTCACAGGCGATGCACTTGTCGAACTCGTAGTGAATCCGGCCTCGGTAACGCTCCGAGGGGATCAACTTCTCGTAGGGGTACTGCACCGTCACCGGACGGCGCTGCATGTGATCGAAGGTAACCGCCAATCCCTGGGTCAGGTTCTTGGCAGCGTCGACGGCATCCCTGGTGTAGTCACCAACCTGCTTGAGAAATCCAAACATGACCTGGGCTCGGGGAAAACGATGGGCGGAGGGGAAGGGAGAGCAGCGGCTTTAGCCGCCAAAGGCCACAGGGAAGGCCAGTTTGAGGGCTGCGGTGACAAGGAGATTCACCAGCGCAAGGGGAAGCAAGAACTTCCAACCCAGGTTGAGCAGCTGATCGATGCGCACCCGAGGGGTGGTCCACCGCAACAGGATGGCGAAAAACACCAGCAGGTAGGCCTTCAGCACGGTCATCACAATGCCCACAGTTCCCGTGATCACCTGCACGAGAGGAGCATCAACGGATTGCCCCATCCAGCCCGCAAGCCACTCCACTGGAATAGGGAAGCCCCAACCACCCAGATACAGCACCGACACCAGCAGAGCTGATAGCACCAGGTTGATGTAACTGCCGAGATAGAAGAGGGCAAATTTCATGCCGGCGTATTCGGTCTGGTAGCCAGCCACCAGTTCTTCTTCGGCTTCCGGCAAATCGAACGGCAGACGCTCGCATTCGGCCAGAGCGCAGATCCAGAAGATCAGGAATCCAACCGGTTGGCGCCAAATATTCCAACTGAGCAGGCCTGCGCCCGTCTGCTGATTGACGATGTCGATGGTGCTGAGCGAATTGCTCATCATCACGATCGCGAGCACCGCCAGGGCCAAAGGGATTTCGTAACTGATCGATTGCGCTGCAGCGCGAAGACCACCCAGCAAGGAGTACTTGTTGTTGGAGGCGTACCCGCTCATCAGCAAGCCAATGGGCTGAATGCTGCTGAGGGAGATCCAAAGGAAGATGCCAACGCCAACATTGCTGACCAGTAGGTTCTGGCCAAAGGGAACGATCAGCCAGGAGAGGATCACCGGCACGACCACCAGCACCGGCCCCAGGGTGAACAGCAAGCTGTCAGCCCTGGCCGGAATGATGTCTTCCTTGACCAGCAGCTTGAGGCCATCGGCGAGGGGCTGCAGCACACCCAGGGCACCGGCGTACTCCGGTCCAATCCGCTGCTGAACAGCGGCGGAGATTTTGCGTTCAAGCCAAACGGTGACCAGCACGCCCACCACTGCGGCGACCAGCACCAGAAGCATTGGCAGGGGAAGCCAAATCAAATGGGCGACGTCCGGAGCCAGGCCGAGTCCTTCCAAAGCCTGGCTGAAGCTGCGTTCCAGGTCGAGGCCGGGGCTCACCAAGGCCGTCGTTGTGGTGGCGAGGGGGGTCACCATGTTCACGGGTGAGATGGAAGCAACTTAGGCGCCCGCAGCCGGAACTCGACTTTCAAGCGGGATCCAGCTGCGCTTCTCGCTGCCTGTATAGATCTGAGAAGGGCGAAAAATCCTGTTGGCGCCAAGCTGTTCTCGCCAGTGGGCCAACCAGCCCGCGACCCGGGAAATGGCAAACACAGGCGTGAACAGATCTCTCGGAATCCCCAACTTGCGATACACGAGGCCGGAATAGAAGTCGACGTTGGGGTAGATCCCCTTGGGGCCGAGCCTGGTTTCTGCGGCGGCTTCCAATGCACGAGCGACGTCGTAAAGCTCGTCATGACCAAAACGATCGAACATCTCCTCAGCGAGGGACTGCAAAATCACCGCCCGGGGATCTTTGACCCGATATTCCCGATGGCCAAAGCCCATCACCTTGCGCTTGTTGGCGATCGCATCATCGAGATAGGCCGCGGCCTGCTCGGGTGAGCCGATCTCTTCGAGCATCGCCAGCACGTCTTCATTCGCCCCTCCATGCAGGGGGCCAGCAAGGGTGCCAACGGCAGAGGCCACGACGGCGTAAGGGTCGGTGAGGGTGCTGGCAGTCACCCGCGCACTGAAGGTGCTGGCATTCAGGCTGTGCTCGGCATGGAGCATCAGACAACGATCAAAAATTCGTGCCGCGAAGGGGTCGGGTTCCCGCTCGGTGAGCATGTAGAGGAAGTTGGCCGAATAAGCGAGGTCGTCGCGGGGCTGAATCGGATCCTGGCCCTTCCGGATCAACTGGAATGCGGCCACCATCGTGGGGATCTTGGCGATCAGCCTCACCACAGCTGCGTAGATGTATTTGGGATCGTCGATTGCCCGACGGGAATAAAACAGCCCCAACGACGCAGCACTCGACTGGAGCGCATCCATGGGATGGCCCGTGGCGGGGAAGCACTTCATCATGTCGCGCACCCGAAAGCTGACGCGGCGGTGCATCTGCACCTCATGTTCAAAGGCTTTGAGCTGATCAGCGGTGGGCAGCTCACCCCAAATCAGCAAATAAGCGGTTTCAAGAAAGGTGCTCTCAGCAGCGAGTTCCTCGAGTGGGTAGCCGCGATACGAAAGGCGACCAACCTGGCCATCGATATCGCAGATCGACGACTGCGTCGCTGGAACGCCATCCAGCCCGGGGCGGAACACAAGCCCTGTCCGCTCGTGGCGGATTTCATCTCCGGAAGCCTGTGCCACCCCCAACCTGCATCTTCAGATCAACCTAATCGGCTCCGCGCAGCATCAGCCCTTGGGCACCATCAGCCCTGGCCGCAGCAATGCCTCCAGCTGAGCAGTCCCTGGCTGCCAGGCCAACGCAAAAGGGGCGCGCAGATGCAGCAAACCTGCCTTGCGCAAGCGCAACGTTTGCGGGGGAATCCCCAGCAGCGTTGCAGCCAAGCCGCTGAGGTCGGGCTCATGACCCACCAACAGACAGCTTTCGCTGACGCCCTGCAGAACGTCGAGAGGCGAACCCCCTGGCGCCAGGTGCGGCGAGAGCTCGGGAGGAGGCGCTACACCTGCATCGTGGGCCAGCATTGCCGTCTCCAGAGCGCGGCGATACGGACTTGCAATCAGGCGCTCCGCTCGCAAGCCATGGGCAGCCAGATGGGCCAGGACCGCCTTGGTGCGCTGTCGACCCCGGGTCGTGAGTGGGCGATCGCAATGATCCAGGCCGTTGATGCGTTCCTTGGCAATGCCATGGCGCAGCAGGAACAGGTCAACCCATGTGCAGGAGGACACGCAGCCGCAGAGTGTCGCTACCACCAGATTGATCCCGAGCCAGGGGTTTGTCAGACACCGAATCAGACGCACGAGCCGGACCCACGGCCATGGCCAGCCCCTGAACAGGCTCCAAGAGTGAGCGACCGGCCACGGTTTGCACGAGGGCCCAAGGACGCCAGCGCTGCAACTGATCGCGGCTGAGAGACGCTGCCAAGGCCAGTTGCTGAGGCAGTGCATCCTCGCCATCTGCGAGACGTTTCAACTGCTGCAGACGTGGCTGAAGCGCCTTCTCGTCACGGCGTTGCTGGAGAGCATCCAAGCTCTCGCCCCACCAGGACTGGCTCCCTTCCTTGTCGAGCGCCACAGCCAACTGAGCTTGAAGCGACTCCGAGCCATGGCTGCGCTTGCGCGTTAGACGGGTCCAAACCGTGAGTGGCCCTCGATCCGACTCCAACGACGAGCCCACAAGACCTTGCTCTTGAAGTGCAGCATCAACCAACTCAGTGGCGGGATGACCAGCGCGGGTACCCAGCAGCCATCCCTGAGGCTGCTGTTCCCAGAGCAACGGACCATCGGTATGGGTCGCAATCGCATCAAGAGCAGGTGCCCCCAGGGCCTTCAACTGGGCCTTGAGCACAGAGCCAATCCACTGGGCCTGGGGGTCCTGACTTGAAGCCTCCAACAAGCCAGTGGGGTTGCTGAGCAGCGCGAGCGCATCAGCATTTCCCCCTGCAGAGGCCAACAAAGCATCCGATGCCACTGATGCCGCGGATCCGGAAGCTTTCACCACAGGCGATCGGAAGCGGAGCATGCCATCAACACTCAAATCGGGCCCTTGGAAGCCAAGGGCCGCCACCAGACCCTCGAGATCGGGGTGGGTCACCACGTCCTGGGGCATTCCCAACCAAGTGCTGAGGGCCTCAGGCGAGGCGGTTAACAAGGCGACCCCGTCCCCCAGTTGCGTCAGTCGTTTCTGGAGATCAACATCGCCAAGCTGATGGAGGTCATCAAGCTGCGACACATCCAAGGCCTGCTCCAGAACCCCCCTGCCCGAGGCCAGCAACAGCAAGTCGTCGTCGATCAAGGCGGTAGCCAGCGGCTGCGGTTCACGGCCCAACAGGGCTCCACGGCCGCTGATCACTCCCATACCGCGGTAGCGACTGATCTGCAGATCCGTGCCAGCCAGACTGCGGGTTTGCCAAAACCGCTGCAGGAAGCGCTTGGCACCATCCTGATCGCGACTTGAGAGGGCCAGAACCCAGCCCAAACGATCGCCACCCGCCCCCGCATCCAAGAGAGAGAGGCTCACCTGGGGACCAATCCAATCAGCGAGTTCATCGCTGAACTCAAGGCCCGCCAAGGCAAAAGCCCCATCCCGCAATTGCTGCACCGTGTCGCGAGCAGCACGGCGCTGTTTCGTTGGCGCAACCGCCTGGGCATAGGCAGGAAGCCGGCCGGGGTCGACCAACCAATGCAAGCTCAACGCTGACTGACGCGGCACAAAGCGAGCGGCTCGAGGCAACGCAAGAGGCTGCTGTGCCAAACGCAATGGACTTTGTTGCGCCATCGCCCACCACACCCCTGTCGCCAAGGTGAGCAGCACCACCACCGCGGCGGCAACAGCGAGAAGAAAGGAGCGGGCCTTCATGGGCCGGCGAACAGGTCACTTGACGACATCTTTATCCATTCCGAGCCCAATGCCAGGGGCACGACAGAATCCGTCCATGCCCGACCCACGCTCTGAAGGCCTCCCCAGGCCCCTCACCGCCAAGGAACTGCAAGCTCTCTTGCAGTCATCCACCCCCCCTTTGGTGGTGGATGTACGCGAACAACAGGAGTTGGCCATGGCTGTTTTTCCGGGGGACGTGGTCCATTTGCCTTTGAGCAGCGCCCAGCAATGGATGGACGGTCTCCCGGCGCGCTTTAGTTCAGATCAAGATGTGGTTGTGCTCTGCCATGCGGGGGTGCGCAGCTGGCAATTCGGCTGCTGGCTGCTGGCCCAAATGCCAGAGCTGAAGGTTTGGAATTTGGAAGGGGGAATTGATGCCTGGAGCACCCAGGTGGATTCCAGCGTTCCGCGCTACTAGGCCACGCAACTCAAGAGTGCGCCGCGAGGAACGGGACAAGGCCCGTACCATCGATCTGGTGGCATCAAACACGTGCATTCCCTGCCCAGCCGACAACAGGAGGTGCTGCGGGCGACGGTTCATCACTACGTCGACACCATCGAACCCGTCGGCAGCCAAACCCTGGTGAAGCGGTTTGGGCTGCAGGCCAGCTCAGCCACCGTGCGCTCGGCGATGGGAGCCCTTGAGCAGCGCGGTCTGCTCACCCAGCCGCACACATCCGCAGGTCGCGTCCCCAGCGCGAAGGGGTACCGGCACTACGTGGATTGCTTGCTGCCGGAACCAGGCGCTGCCGCTCAGCATCTTGAGCAAGAGCTCGCCCTCCTCAGCCTGCGGTGGGCCGCATTTGACGATCTGCTTCTGCAGATGGCCCGCAGACTCACCGATTTCACCGGGCTGATGAGCCTGATCACCCATCCCAGCCGGCGGGAACCCACCCTGGAAGCCATTCGTCTGGTGCGCAGTGACGACCGGCTGCTGGTGATGCTGGTGGAAAACTCCAACCACGCTCACCACCTCAACCTGCGCCTCCCCCATGGCAGCGAGAGACAAATCGAAGCGATGGAAACGTGGGCCCAACGCCAACTGGAGCAGAACGGCACTGGCCAGCTCGACTGGCAAGCCCTGCCAAGGGAATTACAAGATTGCGGCCGCACCCTGCGCGATGCCCTCCAAAGCCACCAACAACTGCAGACGCCTCAGGAATCATCGGCTCTTGTCCATGGCGTGTCTCGGCTGATCGCGGAACCGGAATTCAGCCACAGCAACCAAGTCCGCCCGCTGCTGGAGCTGATGGACGATCAACCCACGGCCCTGGTACCTGCACTGAGGGAGCCCTGCCCCAATGTGTTGATTGGCCAGGAGCACCCTCAAGCCGCCCTCCATCACTGCTCAGTGGTGCAGGCGACCTATCGGAGCGCAGGAGACGGAGTCGGCCAGGTTGCCCTGGTGGGTCCGATGCGGATGGCCTACGCCACAGCTCTGGCAGCCGTGCAATCGGTTGCCCGCACCTTGGACCGGCTCCTGAACTGAGATTTCAGCCCTAGCCCCCTAGGGCACTACCCAACTTGTCAGCCACGGTGTTGACGTCTTTGTCGCCGCGGCCGCTGCAGTTCAGCACCACTTCAGTGCCATCCGGCAAGGTCGGGCAGAGGGTTTCCAGCCAGGCAAAAGCATGGGCGGTTTCAAGCGCAGGGATGATCCCCTCCAGCTCACTGACCAACTGAAGGGCCTTCAGGGCTTCCTCATCGGTCACCGCTCCGTACTCAGCGCGCCCAATCTCCCGGAGATAGCTGTGCTCGGGGCCAACGCCGGGATAGTCCAGACCGGCGCTGATCGAGTGAGCTTCCTGCACTTGTCCATCCTGGTCTTGGAGGAGAAGGCTCATGGCACCGTGCAGCACCCCAACGCGCCCCTCAGTGATCGTGGCGGCGTGACGCCCCGTGGCCACACCATCTCCTGCGGCTTCCACCCCAATCAAACGCACCCCTTTGTCTTGCACGAAGGAATGGAACAGGCCCATGGCATTGGAGCCACCGCCGACACAGGCCACCAGCACATCAGGCAGACGACCAAAGGCGTCCTGGCACTGCTGCTTGGTTTCATCTCCGATCACGGCGTGGAAGTCGCGGACCAGCATCGGGTAGGGATGGGGTCCAGCCACAGAACCCAGGATGTAGTGGGTGGTTTCCACGTTGGTCACCCAATCGCGGATAGCTTCGCTGGTGGCGTCCTTGAGGGTGGCGGTTCCTGCTGTGACCGGTTGCACGGTGGCACCCAGCAAGCGCATCCGGAACACATTCAGCGCCTGACGGCGCATGTCTTCGGCACCCATGTAGATGACACAGTCGAGACCGAAGCGCGCACAGACAGTGGCGGTGGCCACACCATGCTGACCGGCGCCGGTTTCAGCAATGATCCGCTTTTTGCCCATGCGCAGGGCTAACAGCGCCTGACCGAGGGCATTGTTGATTTTGTGGGCACCCGTGTGATTGAGGTCTTCGCGTTTCAACCAAATGCGGGGTCCACCATCGGCACGGCGGTAATGCTCAGTGAGGCGCTCAGCCTCATAAAGAGGTGTGGCCCGACCCACATAGTTTTTGAGGAGGCGGTTGAGCTCGGCAGTGAAGGCAGGATCACTCCAAGCTGCAGCCGCCGCAGCTTCAAGCTCTGCCAGGGCCGGCATCAACGTTTCCGGCACGTATTGACCGCCATAACGCCCGAACCGGCCCAGATTGGTGGGTCTGGCATTGACAGCCAGATCCGAATCGTTGGGCTGGGGGGGCAAGGTGCTGGTCACAGTGCAACCGACCGCATCAACGGTCGCCTAAGCGTGGGGCCAGCGTAAGCAGGCGATCACATCCTGGTGCGGATCCCGCGGGCGGCAGGATGGTTTCGATTGAGATCGAGCAATGCCGAAAGGAGGCTGGCAGGAATTCAGCAGCGCCGAGAGCCTGCAGCGCCCCGACGGCCCCGCCGCTGAACCCACCCCCAAA
>JAAZVJ010000216.1 GCA_018623675.1 Synechococcus sp. HW_metabat.54
AGATCAACCGTGGCGCCCACATCCGGATGCACGGCCCAGCGATGGCGTTGATGGATCTCCACCGCCAGAGGGAAAGTGGGCTCAGCCGCCCGCTCGAGCACCGTTTTCTGGCTGCGACGGCGACGGGCTTCGTCGTCACCAAGGGTGACTGACTCAATTCCGCCCACCAGATCACAAAGCGTGGGGTTCTTGATCAGGTTGGCCAAGGCATTGCCATGGGCCGTGGCCACCAGCATCACCCCCCGTTCCGCAATCGTGCGAGCGGCTTGCGCCTCCAGCTCGGTGCCGATCTCATCGATCACGATCACCTCAGGCATGTGGTTTTCCACCGCCTCGATCATCACTTGATGCTGAAGCTCAGGCCGGGCCACCTGCATACGCCGAGAACGCCCGATGGCGGGATGGGGGATATCGCCGTCGCCAGCAATTTCATTGCTGGTGTCAATCACCACCACCCGTTTTTCCAGCTCATCGGCCAAAACGCGGGCGATCTCGCGAAGGGCCGTGGTCTTCCCCACGCCGGGACGCCCCATCAACAACAACGACTCCCCTTGATCCAAGAGGTCGCGCACCATCGCCACCGTGCCAAACACCGCGCGGCCAACCCGGCATGTGAGACCCACCACTTCGCCACGGCGATTGCGGATGGCGCTGATGCGATGCAAGGTGCGCTCAATACCGGCGCGGTTATCAGCTCCGAACTGCCCCAGCCGCTCCACGGTCGCCAGCAGGTCGTCACGACTTAGACAGACATCACCCAACGGCATGGAGCGACCTGGGTAGCGAGCCTCCGGAACTCGGCCAAGGTCGAGCACCACTTCCAGCAACTGCTCACGGCACTGCGGTGGCTGCAGTGCCTGTTGCACCGTGGCTGGCAACAGAACCAGAAGACGATCAAGGTCATCGGTGATGCGCTCTGTTGTCATCGCCCAGCCCGCCGGCTCCCAGCCTTTGACCGCCTTCTAGCAGGGCAGGGCACCACAAGGAGACTGCAGCCATGGATCCACCAGTGCTCTTGCCAACGCCAAGGCTTGTTCCCAGCCCTCCTGCCACTCGATCAACGGCTGCCCCCGCTCCAAAGCCTGAGACAGCCAGGGCTGCACTAAGGAACGGGCGTGCCCACCAAAGGCGACACCGGCAGGAAACGCATCATCCGCAGACTGCTGCAGAACAGACCATGTGCTGGCATTTGTGCCCCCCGCCAACTGAAGCGGACCTGGCGGAGCCATGGGACGCAAGCGCTCCCACAGCTGAACAGCGGACCGCGCCGTTCCCCGCCCAACATCCCCACTCATCGGCCGACCATCGAGCTGCCATAGGGGGCTGAAGCCATGGCGACGCAACAGCCCATGTCGCTGCCAAAGCTCGCGCGATAAGTCCACTGACGTCAGCCCATGGCCTTCGAGGCCGCAACTGACGGCAACGCGCTGCAACGAGACCTTGGATTCAGCAATGGCCTCAATGACCTGGGCAAAGGCAAGCGAGCGACCCGGCGCGGTATGCACCTCCACCGCATCAGGAGCCAGTTCCTGCAGAAGTGGGGCCAGGGCATCACGAGCCAACACATGATCTCGAGCTGTGATCAAGCCCAAGGGACACGCGGGCAGGCAACGGCCACAGCCATAGCAACGCGCTTCGTCGACACCACTATTTCCTGGCGAAGCAGGGATGGCATCGGCAGGGCAAACCCGCATGCATGGGCGCGAACAGTCAGCCGGGCAACGCAGAGGATCAAACTGTGCCTTGCGGAAATGGGCATCACTGCCGTCACTCACGCTCACCATTAACCAAACCGGCGAAGCCCCACGGGCCAGGGACCAAGACAAGCCGATGCGAGCTGCACGCACGACTGCGGGGTCAGCCGCCACATCAACGCATTGAACGCCCGCGCAGGCATAAAGAGCGCACAGATCAGCAATGCTCGCTAGGTCCTGATTGCTGGCTCCGCAAATCAGCTTCACCCAATGCCCTGAAGCCAGGGCCTGCTCAGCCAAGCCGGAGGCTGGGCGTATCACCACGTCGCTGGTCAGGCCCCGAGCAAACTAGACATCGTCTGCCAGCGGAGGCTGCGGGAACCACCCATCTCCACCACAACCTTCAAGCGGGGCTCACGTTTGCAGAGCTCGCAAAGGGAAAGCAGTTCAGACCGCGACAACACCTGGCCCTCAAGCAACCAGAGGACAAGTGGTTTATCGCCGAGGAGACGCTCTCCAAGCAACGGCATCACCTCTTGCACTTCACCAACGGCCGCACCACGGCCAACGCTCTGGTGACCGAGATGGGGAGGACGGACGCCGTGCTTTTCAAAGAGGAACACCTCAACGTCGCCAAGACCACGGGCGGACGTCATATAGGTGTTGTATCCAGCAGCGCGCAGTCGACGCAGCAGGCGTGTTTCGGCACCACCCTCAAGGGGGACGTGAATCGCCATGCAGCCAGCGGCCTCAAGCTCACGGCGGAATCCCCGACCAGAGAGGAGCAGAGGCATGAACCCAACACAGCTGAGGAGAGTCTGGCAGTCGAAGCGGTGATTAAGAGAGGTGTCAGGCCGTGGTGTAGTGTTTTTGTTTGCTTGGTGTTTCTGTGCCCGTCCGCTAGCCGGGCCTCCAGAACGCAAAGCAGGTTCAGCGATTGCGCTGGATCCCTAGGCCAGAGCAGACCGGATTCGATCCGGATCCTGCCGGGAAACTGACCGAAATCCTCGGAGAAGTCCCAGCCCGCTGATTCGCTCGCTAGCTCCATCCCGAATTGCGTGTCCTCCGGGAAAGCATTTCGGTCATGACTGCGTTACCACGATCAGCACCAATTGCTTCCGTTTCGCAACGGGAGTCGTCCACGCTGGCGTTCTTACCTCCCCATGTCCATCGGCATCCTTGGGAAGAAACTGGGTATGTCCCAGTTCTTCGACGAGCAAGGCAAAGCCGTCCCGGTCACCCTGATCGAGGCGGGCC
>JAAZVJ010000217.1 GCA_018623675.1 Synechococcus sp. HW_metabat.54
ACAAGCGTTACAGCTACTAATCCCAAGCCTCTGTTTGGGATTCTTCTGGTCACCAGCTTGGTGGTGACCGCCCTGGGCTGTCGCAGCAATTCCGCGCCAACGTCCACCATCCCCAAAGCAGAACTCACCGTGCAGGCTTGCCTGGAAGAGCTCGATCTCAACAAGCTTGATCAGGCACTGGAGCGCTGCAATCAAGTCGTGCAAGAGCACCGCACCAATCCTGCGCCTCTTACCGATCGTTCCTTGCTGCACACCCTCTTGGGGCAACTGGATCAAGCCTGCTTGGATGTCGACCAAGCACTGGTGTTAGTGAAGCGCCAGGGCAAAGCAGCCGACCCAATGATCAGCCATGAACTGATGGTGCGTCAGAAGTCCTGCAAACAGCGGCGCAGCATGGCGGGCAAAGGCTGACGTTCCAGACTCAGCCTGCGTTGGCCAAGCAGCACCTCAATCTGTCGAGCCTTGCTCGCGACCAATCCGTCCACCAGTTGGTCTGCAACGCCCAACTGCAGCCAGTGGCTGGTCAACCCTCCATCCATTCCGAGGCGGTGACAGCGATCCTCCGCCTGATCCACGTCACCCGGCGTCCAGGGGCGCTCGAGCAGCACAACTTGACGGGCGCGATGCAAGGTGAACCCCAAGCCTCCGGCTCCATAGGTGGCCAACAACAGATTGTTGTCACCGGATTGAAAGCGATCCACGACCCCCTGACGCTCCACCGGTTTGAGGCGACCAGTGAGCAACTCCCCTCCGAGCCGTTGCTGCAACAGCTCCAGCGGCTCGATGAAACCACTGAATAAAACAACGGGTTGAGCATCCCGCTGCAGCTCTGTGATCAAGCCCTGAGCAAACGGGAGCTTGAACTCAGCACCAATGCGCCGCAGGGCCGTCAACAAGGCGAACGCCTCTGCATCAGACCGCACCAGCCCCTCACGAACGCGGCGCCGATAGTCGTCGACCACCTGAGCAACACGATGATCGAGACCACGGGCTTCAGGATCTTCAAGAGCAAGAACATGAAAACGCCGTTGCTTGGGAGGTAACCCCAAGATCTGTTGCTTGCGGCGATGCAACACCAAAGGCTTCGTGAGCCTGCGCAGCTCCTCCAACTGACTGGCGCCCTTCGCCTGCCAACGGCGCCGACCACCGTCCTCCCGCCAATGCCCTTGGCAAAAGGACTCCTCAAAGGCCCGCTGATCCCTGGCAATGGGGTGATCAATCGCAGCGAGCAACGGATACAACTGGTCGGGACGACCGTTTTTCATCGGTGTTCCCGTTAACAACCAGATGGCACGCAACCGCGGGTGACGGGCCAAACGCAACAAGGCCTGCGTTCTCAAGGCAGCCATCGACTGGCCGTAATGCGCTTCATCCACCACTAAAAGCGTTCCCGATGCAGGCAGGTCATCAGGAAGACGAGCCCAACTGAGGAGCTCAAGAGGCAGCTGCAAACACTCCGCTTCACGACGCCAATGGCCGTGAAGGCCCACCGGTGCCACCACCATCAAGCGCAGGGGCATGGCACGCATCAAGGCACGCGCAGCCAATAGAGCGGTGAGCGTTTTCCCAAGGCCCATCTCATCGGCCAGCACGGCGCCACGTCTGGCCAACAACCAACGAGCGCCACTGCGCTGATGGGGAAGCGGCTGGCGACCATCAGCCAACACGGCATCCAAATCAGCCAGCTGCACTAAACGGCGATGCTCCGGCAACGGGGGCAGAGGGTGACGATGCCAGTCGATCCAGCGCGCCAAATCGTCCCGCACCGGAAACCTTGCGCCGAGACGCTCCTGGAGGATCTGCGCCGCAGACAAGGGGAATTCCCATCCCTTGGCAGCGCCTCTCCAGGTCCCGCGGGGCCGGACCTTGCCGATCTGAGCGTGGGTCACCGCATCAAAGGGGTGCATCACCTGCACCAGCCCAGAAGGTGAAAGACCGAGGTAACAGCGAGGCCGGGAGGACGCCGTAGCCAAAAGACCAGCAAAAGAAATTTTAGACGGCTGAGCCGGCGGTACAAGTGATCAAAAACTTTCTTGATCCTTCATCAAGACCAACTTGCAGAAATGCAGTCTTCGACACATTGACGAACGGCGAATACCAGTCAAACTGCTCGCAACCGAGACACTCGGATGCATAACAGGGACGCGGTTTTCCTCGACGAACTCTGCCCCAAATTACGTGTCCGACGATGGCGTCAATCGCTCCACACTTACACCGGAAAAAGTTGCATTTATTGCGGCAAACCTTCCGAATCCATTGATCACATTGTTCCTCAATGTCGAGGAGGTTTGAGCATTACCGAAAATTGTGTTCCCGCTTGCTTGTCCTGCAACGGCCACAAATCCGATGCTGATGCTTTCGATTGGTATCGACGTCAACGTTTTTACGATCCTCGACGGGCCATGGCCATTCGCGCCTGGATGGATGGTGACCTGCGCTTAGCCATGCGCCTGCTGCAATGGGCCCAGCCCGAGCTGAATACCAATCCACCGGCACCCCATCACCCATCTCCCCGCAGGGATCGCTCTGCACCAGGCGACTGGGCCTTTCAAGCTGCCTGAAAGCAAAGCATCACCACACACGGCAAGCCGCGCTGGAGTGATGGCGCTCACAAATCGAGGCTTGCTGCTGGGGCTGCTCAGGAGCCAACACAAATGCACCTGTCACAAGAGCAGCTGCCATCAGCAACCCAGCGCATTGCGGCATCCGCAGACGCGCTTGCGGGCGACGCGGCACGATGATGGAATCGGACGAAGACACTGACAGCGATGAACTGGTCATAGCCGACCAACGAACGGGAACTAATACACTTGTACTGATGCTGAACAAACTTGTCAACCGGTGTCGGCCCCTGCCAGGCAACGCCACGCTTTTGGTCCTCGGAGCAGGCTTCAGCGGAAGCAGGATTGCCGCCCTGGCACGATCCCTTGGCACAAGGGTTCTCACCA
>JAAZVJ010000024.1 GCA_018623675.1 Synechococcus sp. HW_metabat.54
CAGCTTGGTCATCGGCTTGAGCTTTGCGCTCCTCTCGGCAGGGCTGGTGTTTTCGTCCGCCGCTGAAGCAGGTGATGGCTGTGGTCGCGGCTGGAAGTACAGCCGTTACTGGGGACGCTGCGTGCCTCAATCGAAGGTTTACTCGGCACCCTCACTGTTCCGTCGTTTCCAGCAGAAACAACGACGTCGCTAGGACAGCAGTCATTACGCGGAGCGCAAGCGACTCAAGACTTTCGGTTGTTCGTGGCTGCAACGCTCGACAACATCCAGGCGCCAAGGGTGGTGAATGCGGCACCAAACGCAAGGAAGGCGAACAGCTTTGTCTCCAGAGGTGACATCAATCCCAGCTCAAACGATGGGCTCGCAACCACCTTGGCGTGTGCAGACCCCCAGCGTGGTTTCCGTGGGCGGAACGGAACGTCGGGGAGGCTGAGGAACGAACAAGGACGGAAGCGAAAGAGCCGCGAGGGCACTACCCACCGTTAACAGCACCAGCATTGGCAAGGGCCTCACCAGGGGCTGACGCTCCAACACGGTTCCGCATCGGGAGCAAATCGGGGTCGCTCCTTTCGGGGGCTTGAGCACGATCGCAGGACCGCAACAGCAATCAGGGCAGCGGTAGCGGGGCATGCCAATCAGGGTTTTGTGGATCGTAGGGGTGGTGGTCACGGCGTCCACCTCCTCAGCTGTTTGATCACGAACGTGGCAACCGCTTGCGAGGATCAAAGGCTGCAATCCATTGCTCCTCCATGCCCCTCAGCTCCCTGGTGCGCCTGCTGCAGACCTCGGCGTTGACAGGTGAATTGCTGGAGCGCAGCCAGCGCGCCGATCGCTTGCTGCTGCGAGGCGCCAACAGGGCTGCCCGCGCCTTGGTGGCCAGTGCCATGGCAAAGCGTGGGCAGCAGTCGCTGTTGGTGGTGGTTCCCACCCTGGAAGAGGCAGGCCGCTGGACCGCCTTACTGGAACTGATGGGGTGGCGCTCCACCCAGCTGTATCCCACCAGTGAAGGGTCGCCCTACGAACCCTTTGACCCCACCACAGAAATCACCTGGGGCCAACTGCAGGTGCTCAGCGAGCTGCAGGACGCAGACAGCGCTGAAGGCCTGGCGATTGTGGCCACCGAACGGTGCCTTCAACCCCACCTTCCACCGCCGCAAGCACTGGCCGAACGGTGCCGCACCCTGCGAAAGGGAGACAGCGTTGATCTCGAAGATCTGGCCCACAGCCTCAGCCAGCTCGGCTACGAACGGGTGTCCAGCATCGACCAGGAAGGCACCTGGAGCCGACGTGGCGACATCGTGGACGTGTTTCCCGTCAGTAGTGAACTTCCAGTGCGACTGGAGTTCTTTGGAGACGAACTCGACAAGCTGCGGGAATTTGATCCGGCCAGCCAGCGGTCCCTCGACCCTGTGGAGCAGCTGCGGCTGACGCCCACCGGCTTCAGCCCGCTGATCGCGGAACAACTGCGTGAGGCGATGCCGGATGGACTGGATCAGATGCTGTCCGAGGAACAGCTGAACGCCCTGCTCGAAGGCCAAACGCCGGAAGGCATGCGCCGGCTCATGGGCTTGGCCTGGGATCAGCCGGCATCGTTGCTGGATTACCTGCCCGACACCTGTTGTGTCGCCATTGATGAGCGCCGTCACGGACAAGCCCACGGCCAACAGTGGCTCGACCATGCCGAGGAGCACCACAGCGAAATGGCAATTGCTGTGCCTGCCCTCCATCGGCCGATTGCAGAAGCCATGGCCCTCGCGGAAGCCTTTTCAGGCTTTGATCTCGCGGAACTGCAGGAAAGCGACGACCACACCAATGCCTTCGACCTCGCGAGCCGCCCTGTGCCTGCCTACCCGAATCAGTTCGGAAAGCTGGGCGAAATCATCAAAGAATTCCAGCGCGATCGTCAGGCGGTGTGGCTGTTGTCGGCGCAGCCCAGCCGCGCCGTTGCCCTTCTCGAGGAACACGACTGCATCAGTCGCTTCGTTCCCAACGCGGCCGACCATCAGGCCATCGATCGACTGATCGAGCAAACGACCCCTGTGGCCCTCAAAACCAAAGGCACAGCGGAACTCGAAGGACTTCAATTACCGGCCTGGCGGGTGGTGCTGATCACCGACCGGGAATTCTTCGGACAACAGAACCTCACCAGCACCGGCTACGTGCGTCGACGGCGCAAAGCGGCAAGTCGCACGGTTGATCCCAACAAGATGCAGCCCGGTGATTTTGTGGTGCACAGAAACCACGGCATCGGCAGGTTCCAAAAACTGGAGAAACTCGCCATCAGCGGCGAAGTGCGCGACTACCTCGTGGTGCAGTACGCCGACGGAATCCTCAGGGTGGCCGCGGACCAACTGGGCAGTCTTGGCCGCTATCGCGCCAACAGCGACAGTCCGCCCCAGCTCAGCAAGATGGGCGGCTCCGCCTGGGTGAAGGCGAAAGAGAGGGCGAGCAAGGCTGTTCGAAAAGTGGCGCTCGATCTGGTGAAGCTCTATGCCGAGCGTCATCAAGCACCGGGTTTTGCCTTCCCCATTGATGGGCCGTGGCAGAACGAACTTGAGGATTCCTTCCCGTACGAGCCAACCCCGGATCAGCTCAAGGCCACGGCCGAAGTGAAGCGGGACATGGAGAAGTCGCAGCCGATGGACCGCCTGGTGTGCGGGGATGTGGGCTTCGGAAAAACCGAAGTGGCCATCCGCGCCATCTTCAAGGCGATTACAGCCGGCAAACAGGTGGCCATGCTGGCGCCCACCACCGTGCTGGCTCAGCAGCACTGGCGCACCTTGTCGGAGCGTTTCGCGCCTTATCCGATCAAAGTGGCACTCCTCAATCGCTTCCGCACGGCCGGAGAGCGGAAAACCATTCTTGAGGGGTTGAAAAAGGGCACGATCGACGCAGTTGTCGGGACCCATCAACTGCTCAGCAAAAGCACCGCCTTCGACAAACTCGGATTGTTGGTGGTTGATGAAGAGCAGCGCTTCGGGGTCAACCAGAAGGAAAAGATCAAATCCCTGCGCAAAGACGTTGACGTGCTCACGCTTTCGGCAACGCCAATCCCCCGCACCCTCTACATGAGCCTCTCAGGCGTGCGGGAGATGAGCCTGATCACCACGCCACCTCCGTTGCGGCGACCGATCAAAACCCACTTGGCTGCCCTTGATGATGAGGCAGTGCGCAGTGCCATCCGCCAGGAACTCGACCGCGGTGGCCAGGTGTTTTACGTCGTGCCGCGGGTGGAGGGCATTGAGGAGGTGGCAGGCAAGCTTCGCGCCATGCTTCCCAATCTGAAATTGCTGGTGGCCCACGGCCAGATGGCCGAGGGCGAATTGGAGAGCGCCATGGTGGCCTTCAACGGAGGCGAAGCCGACGTGATGCTCTGCACCACCATCGTGGAAAGCGGTCTCGACATTCCCAGGGTCAACACGATCCTGATCGAAGACGCTCACCGCTTCGGTCTCGCCCAGCTCTATCAACTACGAGGCCGTGTGGGCCGAAGTGGCATCCAGGCCCACGCGTGGCTGTTCTATCCCGGCGATGCTTCCCTCAGCGACGCAGCCCGGCAACGTTTGCGGGCGATTCAAGAATTTGCCCAACTTGGCAGCGGTTATCAGCTGGCCATGCGTGACATGGAAATTCGTGGCGTGGGCAATCTCTTGGGGGTTGAGCAAAGCGGCCAGATGGAGGCCATCGGCTTCGATCTGTACATGGAGATGCTCCAGGAATCTCTGGCGGAGATTCAGGGTCAAGACATCCCCGCGGTCGACGACACCCAGGTGGATCTGCAGGTCACGGCCTTCATCCCTGCCGACTGGATCACAGACGCAGACGAAAAGATGGGGGCCTACCGCGCAGCAGCGGAATGCCAAAGCTCCGAATCGCTGGTGGAGCTGGCCGCTGGCTGGGCAGACCGCTATGGCGCCTTGCCGGGGCCTGTGCAATCGCTGCTGCAGTTGATGGAACTGAAGCTGCTCGCCAAGCGGTGCGGGTTCTCACGCATCCGCCCAGAAAAACCCAACATTGCCCTGGAAACACCGATGGAAGAGCCCGCTTTCCGCTTGCTGCGCCAAGGGCTACCCCAACACCTGCATGGCCGTCTTGTGTTCCAAGCAGGGAGCGGCAGCACCGCCAAAGTCTTGGCCAGGGGCCTCGGTGTTCTGCCCATGGAGAAGCAGCTGGAGGAGCTGAAGACCTGGCTGAATCAAATGGCCTCGCAAATTCCGGGCGCCGACGGCCTCACCGATGAGCAACGCAGTGATGCTGAGAAACGCCGCAACGAGGAGGTTCTCAGCGTTTAAGCCCGCAAAGATGAGAACAATCTCCACAGTCCGCAATTGTTCGTTACAGTGGCAGCAGTACCGGAGTACGTCCTTGGGCGAGTTCATCGATCCGATCACGTCTTCAGCATCCCTGGGCCTCTACGGCAGCCTTGTGGGAGCCGCTGCACTCGGCATGTTTGCCATCTGGCAGAGCGATTCGGAAAACGATGACGACGACTCCACCCCAGGCGGTGGTTTGATGCAACCGATCGCCTGATTCCTCCTCGCATCAAAAAAAGCCCGAGGGTTCAGTGGACCTTCGGGCTTTTTTGTGTTCAAAACTCAGAAAGCAAACCCTGCCGATTAACCAGCTCTGCGAAAAGCAGATTCAACGTTGCTGCTGCCGGGTCGGTAGGTCTGGGTTGCATTCGAGGCTTTCAAGGCCTGCAAAAGGGTTAATTCAGCTTGCCTGTACTGACTGTCTTTTTTGGTTCCGAGATCCTCCAGGCTGAGGGCCTTGATCTCGGCCTCGGTCATCTTCACTGACACATCGGGCTGGATGCCGTTTTTGTGAATGTCCGTGCCTTTCGGTGTGAGGTACTTGGCAATGGTCACCGTTAATCCAGACCCATCCGCCAAACCCCGAACCGATTGCACCAGCCCTTTGCCAAAGGTTTTCTGTCCAACCAACTTGGCGCGATCGTTGTCTTGTAGAGCGCCGGAAAGAATCTCACTGGCACTCGCTGAACCCTCATTCACCAGCACCACAACGGGCCGTTGGGTGAGAGCCGACCCTGTCGCACGGCGCACATCCTGAATGCCATTGCGGGTTTTGGTGCTGACAATCGTGCCCTCATCCATCCACTGGCGGGCGATATCCACACTGGCCTCTAAAAGACCACCCGGATTGCTGCGCAGGTCCAACACATAACCGTTCGCCCCATCCGCTTCCAGCTTGCGAATCGCGGCCCGCATTTCTTTTGCGGCATTGGCGTTGAATTGCTTGAGGCGGATGTAACCCACCTTCTCTCCACCAGCGGTGGTGTTGAGCTGGCTATCCACGGCGTGGATTTCAATGCGGGCGCGCACAAGAGGCACAGAAATCACCTGCCCTTGCCTGCGCAATCCGAGAGTGACCTTCGTGCCTTCCTTACCACGAATCAACTTCACAGCGTCCTCGGTGGTCATGCCCTTCGTGGACTCCCCATCGATGGACACAATCACATCTTTGGGCTGCACGCCGGCCTTGGACGCAGGGGTTCCCTCAATGGGAGACACCACCACGATCTCTTTGGTTTGCTTATCGAGCGAGATTTGAATCCCGACCCCCATCAATTCACCGGAGGTCTCAATCTGCATCTCCTTGAATTGCTTTGGATCAAGGAAGCGCGTGTAGGGATCATCCAGACTGGCCAACATCCCACGGATGGCCTCATACGACTCTTCCGTGCCGGCATAGGGCTTGGCCAAAAGCGTTTTGCGCAGTGTTTTCCACGCTTTGGGGTCGTACTTACCTGTGGAATCCAGGTAATCGCGATAAACGATTTGCCAAACCTGATCAATCACTTCTTTGGGGCTGTCGGTGATGGACGACAAGCCACTGGAAGGCAAGCCAAGACCCGGTGCAGAAAAAGCCACAGCTGTGGCTAAACCACCGGCCCCCAGAACGACCAACCATGAGGAACGACTCGATGCGTTGGGCTTGAAGGCGGACATATCAACGGCTCAGGCCTGATTCTTCAGCCTAACGACATCAAGCAGGTTCAACCCAGCGTCCGTCGTCCTTGATCAGTTGAATTAAGGCAGCCACACCCTCCTCTTCCGGCACTTTGCGGATCTCGTCACGGCCGCGGTAGAGGGAGATCACGCCTGGGGTCTTACCCACGTAACCGTAGTCAGCATCGGCCATCTCACCGGGTCCATTCACGATGCAACCCATCACGGCGATATCCAAACCGGTGAGATGGGCGGTGGCGTTGCGCACCTGATTCAGCACCTCCTCAAGATTAAACAAAGTGCGACCGCAGCTCGGGCAGGCCACGTATTCGACCATCGTCTTGCGCAAACCAAGCGCCTGAAGAATTGAAAAACACACGGGAATTTCCTTCTCAGGTGCTTCGGTCAACGACACCCGAATCGTGTCCCCCAAACCTTCAGCCAACAACGTGGCAATGCCAGCGGTGCTCTTGACTCTTCCGTAGTCACCATCCCCGGCCTCGGTCACACCAAGATGGAGGGGATAGTTGAAACCTTCGGCATCCAAGGTGTCCGCCATCAAGCGATAGGCCGCAAGCATCACAGGCGCGCGTGATGCCTTCATCGAGATCACGATGTTGTGGAAATCGAGTTCGTCGCAGATGCGCACGAATTCCATGGCCGACTCCACCATTCCCTTGGGAGTATCCCCATGGGTAAAGAGCATGCGCTCGGCCAAAGAGCCGTGGTTGACACCGATGCGCAACGCCTTGTTTTCGGCCTTCAGCAATTCCACCAGGGGGCGGAAGTCGTCCTTGATCCGCTGCCCGATGGCATCAAATTCTTCTTTGGAGAAGTCTTGACGAGAGGGATCGGGTTTGTCGAACACGAACAAACCTGGATTGATCCGCACCTTGTCGACGTGCTTGGCGACCTCCAGGGCAATACGGATCCCGTTGTGGTGCACGTCCGCCACCAAGGGAACCTTGCAACCTTGAGCCCGCAAGGTGGAGCGGATCTCACCCATGGCCTTGGCATGGGCCATGGAAGGCGTGGTGACACGCACGATTTCACAACCGGCATCCGCCAAGCGACGAATACCGGCTACGGCTGCAGCGATGTCGAGGGTGTCCTCGTTGATCATCGATTGCACCGCCACGGGGTGATCACTGCCGATCGGCACCTCACCAACCATCACCGTGCGCGTCGCACGCCGGTGGATCTGGGTGTCGTAGCGACGGGAATCGGCGTTGATGGCAGTCACAGTGGTGGCGGTCAAGAGGTCGGAGCGCCTGATGCCGGCTCACACTGGCACAGCCGATCCCGAACCTGTCGCAGATCCTCCAGGGTTAGGGACACTGGCTTGCCCGGATCACGGGAGGGGTTACGCAACAAATAGGAGGGGTGAAATATCGGCATCCAGCTGCGTCCGTCCTCTTCGATCCAGACTCCCCGCAAACTGCCCATGGCTTGCTTGGAGCCCAACATGGCCTTCACAGCAGTGGCGCCCACCAACACAACGAGCGGGGGATCAACAACCTCGATCTGCTTCTGGATCCAAGGCCGGCAAGCACGCAATTCGGCTGCCGTGGGCTTGCGGTTCTCAGGTGGCCGGCACTTGACCACATTGGTGATGAAGAGGTCGGTGTCTGGGTCGAGTCCGGCGCTGGTGAAAAGTCCATCCAACACGCGGCCTGATCGCCCCACAAACGGCAGGCCTTGCTCATCCTCACTGGCCCCTGGAGCTTCGCCAATCACCATCACCCGCGCAGCCGGGTTCCCACGGCTAATCACCACCCGTTGGCGTTGGGTGGCCAAACCACAGTTGGTGCAATCGGCGCAGGCGGCGAGCCAGGCCGTTTCAAAAGGCGTTGGCATGGGGATCGGCGAACTCATCTCGACAGGTTTGAGGTGACCAGCAACAAAAAGGCGTGCCCCTCGGGATCCCGCATCCAGCATTCGGCGCCAAACGACTCGAGCCTCGGAGATTCCTTCCGTTGGGCGCCACGATCACAGGCCTGGCTGCTCCATGCCGTGACGTCCCCTAAGGGATCTCCAGACGTGGTTCGGCTCAAACAAGGAGACCACGCCCGGCCCTGTGGCTCAGGATCGCGTGCCCGCGACGGGCGATAGAACTGCAGCGATGCCCCTTGGCCCGCATTCACCAGCCAATGACTGTCTGACAGTCCTCGACGGGCCTGACACTCCAACACCGCGGCATAGAACTGCGCCAATTGATCGGGATCGCTTGTTGCCAGCACCCAACTCAGATGAACAGGACCCGGATCTCGTTCATCCATTGCGCAGGGGAATGATGGGGCCAGATCCTGGCGCAAACAGGGTTGTCTGTGACACCAGATCAGGCAGGATGGTGTCTTCCTGCGCACCCGATGGAGGGGTGCCGCGCCGATGCCCCGCCCGTCCCTGCTGTCTCATCGGGCCATCGCCCTCGAGCCGTCTCTCACCCTGGCCATTACGGCCCGAGCCAAAGCTCTGCAGCAAGAAGGCCGAGACATCTGCAGCATGTCGGCCGGTGAACCCGACTTCAATACGCCCGATTTCATTGTCGAGGCATCGATCAAAGCGCTTCAAGACGGCATCACCCGCTACGGACCAGCCGCCGGTGATCCCGAACTGCGGGAAGCCATTGCTGAAAAACTGAGCAGAGACAACCAAATTGCCTCTCAGGCCTCCAACGTGTTGGTGACCAACGGGGGCAAGCAGGCCATCTTCAACCTGTTCCAGGTGGTGCTTAACCCTGGTGATCAGGTGCTGATCCCCGGGCCGTTTTGGTTGAGTTACCCCGAGATGGCACGGCTGGCCGGGGCAGAGCCAGTGATCGTTCCCTCGAAAGCTGAGGACGGGTTTCGACTTGACCTTCAAGCTTTGGAAGCCGCCATCACGCCTAACACCAGGATGTTGGTGATCAACACCCCTGGAAACCCCACGGGCAGGGTGAGTGACCGAGCAGAACTAGCGGCTCTGGCCGACATCGTGCGACGCCATCCCCAGCTGCTGGTGATGAGCGACGAAATCTACGAATACCTGCTGGAAGACGGTGAAACCCACCACAGCTTTGCTGCTGTCGCCCCCGACCTGGCAGAACGCACCTTCGTGGTGAATGGATTCGCCAAAGGCTGGGCCATGACCGGATGGCGGCTTGGCTATCTGGCTGGGGATGCCGAGGTGATCAAGGCTGCAAGTGCGCTGCAGAGCCAAAGCACCAGCAATGTGTGCAGCTTTGCCCAGCGAGGGGCACTGGCAGCGCTGCGCGGTTCCAAAGATTGCGTGCGCTCGATGGCCTCCAGCTACAACCAGCGGCGCCAACAGCTGGTCGCCGGTCTTCAAGCCATCGACGGGCTCACATTGATCCCCCCCAAGGGAGCGTTTTATGCCTTCCCCAAACTTCCAGACAGCAGCGAAGGATCGATGGCCTTCTGCAAAACGGCACTGGAACAGGAAGGTCTGGCCCTCGTCCCTGGAGCCGCCTTCGGCGACGACCGTTGCGTTCGCCTGTCTTGCGCCGTCTCGCATGAGACGATCGAAGATGCTCTGCAACGACTGGGACGTCTCCTAGCCCACTGAAGCGAGCAGTCTTCCCCTACAGAGTCCTGAATTAATGCCAGCACGAGAACACCGGGCCGTTGTCTGCCTTGCCCTCTTTTGTGGTTTGTCGACAACGGCCCTCCCAAGTTGGGCGACTGAGACGCTTCGCATCGGGGCCATCCCCGACCAGAACCCCGAAAAGCTCAACAGGCTTTACGGGCTTTTGGCGAAGGAACTGAGCCAG